>NZ_JBFRSN010000473.1:0-1535 GCF_041473595.1 Vibrio sp. 10N.222.46.A1 | reverse complement strand
GTTCTCGCCAAAATATCACTTAATAGCATAAGCAAAGCCCCAATCAGCCCTGAAGTGATGAGTAACTTTTTGTGTAATGGGCCGATGATTTTCTTCGCGATATGAGGAACCATCAAGCCAATAAATCCGACAACGCCGATGATAGAAACAAAACATGCAGTTGCAAAAGCGCAGACAATAAAGACACCGCTTTGCAGGCGTTTTGTGTCTACGCCCATGGTTTGTGCTACGTCGTCTCCTGCAAGTAAACAATCTAACTGGCGATGTTTTAATATACCTAGGACTATCAAGGCGATAAGTCCAGCAAGCACAATTAGCACATTGTCCCAGCGTGCGTTTCCTAGGCCTCCTAGCGACCAAAATAGAATTGAGTGGGCAGCTCGTTGATCACCATGGAAGACCAAGAAGTTAGTCAAGGCTGTAAATAAAAATGAAATAGCCAACCCGGCTAAAACAATTTGAGAAGACGCTTGTCCATCTACTTTTCTGACTAGAAATAGCACTGCCGAAGCCGAGATTATTCCACCGATAAAAGCGGCGAGTGGAAGTGTCCAAATGCCGATAGCGCTACCGATGACTGTAATCACAAAGACTGCTCCAGTTGCGGCACCGGATGACAATCCAAAAATGAAAGGGTCGGCAAGGTCGTTTTTTGTCACGGTTTGTAATAACGCCCCAACAATACCTAACCCAGCACCGCAAATAATAGCGATGATTGTTCTAGGTAAGCGCAGGTGCAGTACCACTTGATCTATCGGTGAGTCGATCTGTTGACTCATCGCCGCTGAAAAAATCGTAGCGACTTGTGCAAAAGATAGCTGAACGCTGCCTAAACTCAGAGAAAACATCGCTAAGAGGGCAAAAACAGAACTGAATACGCAGGTGTTCAGTGCGGTTCGGTTCAGGTTAGTACTAAGACTTGTCATGTATTTCTTGGATGCGCTGTGCCAATTTTTCAATTGCAGCTATGTTTGCTGGCCCGGGAGTAATTTCCTCATAACGCAGAGGAAGGTATTGGGTGGTCTTTACCGCTGTGGTCAGCTTCATCGCTGGGTGCTGTTCCAAAAAGGTTTGCATGCCTTTAGCGCCTGTCCCATTTTGATAATCGAGAAGAATAATGACATCAGGGTTATGCATCGCAACTGACTCCCATGATGTGGTTCCCCAGCTGATATCCAGATCTTTCATTACATTGGCGCCACCCGCTGCTTCTATCATGGCGCTCACTGTCGCGTACTTTCCTGCTGTGAATGGTTTCTCTTCCCCTGAATCATACAGAAAGACTTTAAGCGGGGTTTGATTCTGGGTTTGCTGTTGAATCAATATTAATTGCTCTTTCCACTTGGAGATAAGTGTTCGAGCTCTGTCTTGCTGACCGAATAAAGTCGCAAGGCGTGTCACGTCATCAAACATTTGTTCCATGTTAGCTGGCTGCTTATCTTTACGGATATGGCTGCAACTCTCATTAAGAATCAGAGTATTGATACCAAACTCTCTCAGAGAATCAGGCGTGACTGAGCCGCCCAACCGCATAC
>NZ_JBFRSN010000472.1:0-2992 GCF_041473595.1 Vibrio sp. 10N.222.46.A1 | reverse complement strand
TGATATTTTGGCGAGAACCTTAGTTGCTCCTCAAGAACTGCCTCTTGGTGTTGTCACCACCGCGTTTGGCGCACTATTCATTGTTTCCATTCTGATGGAGAAAAGTAATGAAAGCTGAACGCTTCACCATCATTGCGATTCGTCATGGCGAAACCGAATGGAATCGAATAGGCAAAGCACAGAATCAACTGGATAGCCCTCTGACAATGAAAGGCAAACGACAGATGCATAACGTCGGTCGTTATCTTGCAACTCAAAAATCATTGACCCTCAATGCTATTTACACCAGTCAATTAGGCCGTGCTATTTCCAGTGCTAAAACCATCGCACGCTACCTGAAAGTGCCCGTCATTTCTCAAATGGAGCTCAGTGAGTTCGATTCAGAACAGCAACGAAGAACAATGGCGATTCAGTGGATCCAACGAGTTTCTCGTCACCACAACAATGAGAACCCTATTTTGCTGCTCGGACATGGTGACTGGATAAAAACATTAGCCAGTTTAGGGACACCAAAGCAAATCATAGACACACCAAACAACGGAGAAATCCTCAGGATAGATATCGAAGTATAACGTCACATCAGGGAATCAGGTGTAACTCCTGAACTGTACCCGCAGCTGTAAGCGATGAGCCCTTTACAAGCCACTGAGTCACACGACTTGGGAAGGAGTAAAGCGCAATGAGAACCTCAACATCGTAAGTCAGAATACCTGGACACACATGAATATCGAGCGGGAAAACTCAACACCATCCATACCTTGTCTAACAAGGGAACGCTCTGTATTCGTCAATACCTAAAACGTAGATGAAGAATACTGTGGTCACAAAAGTTAAACGATCCAAAAATAAGTCCGATCTCCGCAGTGGGTTTACCACCGGAGCGTGCGCAGCTGCAGCAAGCAGAGCGGCAGTTCAAACACTATTAACCGGACAAAAGCCTGACTATACCTCCATCACTCTACCTAATGGTGAGCCCGCTACGTTTAAGGTCGCGTTTATCCAAACATCCAACGATGCGGTGACCGCCAGCATTGTTAAAGATGCAGGGGACGATCCTGATTGTACCCACGAAGCCCATATTCAGAGTATTGCCCGCTGGCATTCAGAGCCCGGTTTTCACATCGATGGGGGTGTTGGCGTAGCTCGTGTGACTCTACCCGGATTAGAACTTCCCGTCGGTCAGGCGGCGATTAATCCCGTACCTCGAAAAAACATTCTCGATATGGTGACTTTGGAATGGAACCAAGCTACCAGTCAACAGAAAAAACACGTCGGTATATCACTGGAAATTTGCGTCCCTGATGGAGAGGAGCGAGCCAAGGAAACCATTGGGCCAAGACTCGGTTTAATCGGTGGTATTTCCATTCTCGGGACACGCGGAACGGTAAAACCCTACTCCACTTCAGCGTTTTCAGCATCTGTGCGTCAATCGGTACAAATAGCGAAACAAAATGGCCAAAACCACTTGGTTCTCACGACAGGATCTCGAACCGAAAAGTCAGCGATGGCCATGCTACCAAGTTATGACTCGATGTGTTTTATCCAAGCGGGTGATTTTGTTGGGGTCGGACTGCGCGCAGCAAAACGTTATCAAGTGAGCAAAATCACCGTCGTCGCCATGATAGGCAAACTCGGCAAGATGGTCGCTGGGCACATGATGACTCACGTATCCGGTAAAGCTATCGACTTTTCATTACTGGCCGACCTCGCCATTCAATCAGGTGCATCGAGTGAATTTGCCGAAGCTGTTAGCCAAGCCAACACAGGCCGCCACGTACTCGACACATGGAAAGAAGCCCAATCGGGCAAAGAGATTCCCAATTACGACTTTCTTACCTTGCTCTGCAAACAAGCTGCAGAGCACGCTGCTGTGTATGTCAAACATCACGTCAGCATTGAATTCAAATTGATCGATTTCAACGGCGATCTATTAGCAGAACATCTCTGCTCAAAAGGAAGTGATACCAACACTCACTTTCATGATGAATAAGCATGAACAAGGAAAACTCCATGACTAACGATATGCGTCAAATGACCAAGCAAGGCCGTCAAATTGAAAGTGACTCCTTCTCTATCATCGATGAAGAAATAGAAACTCTCCATGGGGGACATAACTTCAATCAAGGTGAATGGAATGTGGTTCGTCGTGCCATTCATACTACGGGTGATTTTGAATACGCTAAATTATATCAATTCAGCGACAACGCGATTGAGTCTGCCATTACCGCTTTAAAAAATGGTGCCAACATCATTACCGATGTCAGCATGATCGTGACAGGTTTAAACCAAACTCGCCTCAACGCTTACGGCAATAAAGCACAGTGCTTCATTAGTCATCCAGACGTCATTAGCACGGCCAAAGAGACAGGAGAAACACGTGCTATTCACTCAATGCGTTATGCCCGCGATAACGGCCTACTCGACGGCTCTATCATAGGTGTAGGCAATGCGCCTACCGCATTACTTGAGCTATTGCGCATGATAGAAGCAGGCGAAGCAAAACCTGCATTGATCATTGGCATTCCTGTTGGTTTCGTAAAAGCAGATGAATCGAAGCAAGCATTAACTGAACAAAACACCGTGCCTTACATTGCCAGCCTAGGCCGTAAAGGTGGCAGCCCGTTAGTGGTATCGACTATTCACGCCCTACTTGCTGAGTCAGTAAAATGAATAATGTAAGTACTCACTCTCAGCTTATCGATTGCTATCAATCGGCTATCACGGTAGTCGGAGTACCCGAAGATGGGTGTTTAAGCCTAACCAGTCGAGCTGTTAATGCAGTTGAATCTGCACGCGTTGTTGCAGGTAACGACCGACTATTGGATTGGTTTCCCCAATTCAAAGGTCAACGCTTATCGATGCAAGAAGGCTATCTATCTTGGTTCGCTAAGTTGCTTGATGAATGCGAGGAAGGCGGCGTCGTCGTATTAGCTTCTGGCGACCCATTGTTCTTTGGCATCGGCGAATCGTTATTAAAAAAACTGCCTAATGA
>NZ_JBFRSN010000471.1:0-3930 GCF_041473595.1 Vibrio sp. 10N.222.46.A1 | reverse complement strand
GTTTTAAGGCATCAGGTAATGTGCCGGCGATAGCTGCCGCGATTAGGCTTTTCCCCGCGCCTGTTTCTCCCAAAATGGTGAGCGGACGCTGCGGATATAAATCTAAACTTAAGCTCTGGACTAAGGTTTGAGTATCAGTTTGAATCGACAGGTTTTCAATTTTTAACATTGCGTTCATGCTGCTACTCCGTTATCCGCTTGTTTGCCTAGTTGGGGTTTTTCTTGTTTAGCTCCCGGTTCATTATGCGTATGGTTTTTTGAGGATTGCGTGTGACGTTTTCCTTGAGCTAATAAATGAAAGCTTAATACCAGAAGAAAAACGGTCAGTACCGGTTGAATCAAAACCCAAGGGGCTTGGTGGTAGTAACGGAATAGTTCAACCATCATTAAGCCGAGTTCAGCTTCTGGCGGCTTGAGCCCAACATGCAGAAAGCCTAAAGACGCGAGTGCCAGTATTGAATTACCCGTACCAAAACAGAACAGGGTGAATAAATCATTTCGGCAATCTGGCCATAAGTGACGCTTGAATATATACCAGTGGTTGAACCCATAAAGCCGAGAGGCTTCTACTGCAGGTGACTGAATGAGTGACAACGTTCGGTTGCGTGACACGCGGAAAAAATCCACCCACAGCATGAGCGATATGGCGATATATAGAATGAGGAATGATCCAGGAACCATTGCCGCAAAAAGTAAAACAAGAATTAAGCCGGGCATGGCGAGTATCATGTTCACGTTGAATGAAAAGATTTTATCCCACCATCCTTGTTTCCAACCAGCGATTACTCCCATTGACGTCCCTAACAACGCAGCGGTAGTAATACTTATTAATGCCATGGAAAGTGAGGTGCTGATGGCGTGGCTTAATCTTGCCAAATTACTGCGTCCAAAATGGTCTCTGCCTAAAGGTTCTTCGACAGAAGGCGTTGTGAATGCAAGGTCTAAATTTTGCTTGGCAATATCACCTTGATAGACAGTCCGTTCTAGCATGACTAGGCATAATAAGGCGGCTAAGATAATCAGACCTAACCATTGCGGCTTTGTTAAATTCATACGATCTTAACCTTCTTTTTTTCGGGTTCTGCTTGTTGTTTATTAGGTGCAAATTTTGAAAATAAAGCAGAGGGTTTATTCGCGCGTTGCCTTGGATCCAATTGGTAGTTAACAAGATCGACTAAGGTATTGATGACCACAAATAGAAGCCCCATCAGCAGAGCAGAACCTTGAATCATTGGTATATCTCTACGGAAAATCGCATGCGCTAACGCGTGACCAATACCCGGCCAAGAGAATAATGACTCGATCATAATGATCCCTTCAATTAACCCGGTTGCTTGAACACCAACAAAAGTAATAACAGGTAAAGCGATGTGTTTATGAGCGTGATGCTGAAAAGCTTGCGCCTCACTGAGTCCTTTTAAACGAGCGAATAAAAAGTGCGGTGCTGTGATGGCATCGTGAGTGGCGTTTCTTATAAGACGACTAGACATTGCAGCCAGCGATAGTGCCAAGGCGAGGGCGGGCAAAATGATAAACTCGACTCGACCAAAGCCTGCCACAGGAAGCCAATTCAGCTGTAACGCAAATATAATCACCAAGGCCAAACCTATTAAAAATACAGGCTGAGCTCTTAAGATGATGGAACCTAATAGCGAGAAATGGTCTGCAAAAGAGTCGGTCCGTTTTCCACAATAAATACCGATTGGGATGGCAATGAGAAGAGAAATGACGGTCGCGACGACTGCCAATAAAATGGAATGCCCGAGCTGGTGGCTGATTTCATCAATGACGGGGGTGCCACTAATCAATGATGTTCCCAAATCAAAATGGAGAAGATCCCATAGCCATTCGAGGTATAGCTGCAAGCCCGAACGATCAAGCCCTAGCTCTTGATAAACCGCTTGTGCCGCATCCGCATCCACATAATCATACCCATAGCGACCCGCTGCAATTCGAAAAGCAAAGTCGCCGGGTAACAAGCGCATTAAAATGAAAGTGAGTGTTCCGATACTCCAAGCCACAAAGCCGGCTTGGAGTACTCTTCGGATTAAGATATTAATCATTAATCGTCATCTCTGAGATGCGATAGTTGATTTCAAATGGGTCAAATGAGAAGTGGTTAACACGTTCATTCACCGCGACTAATTGAGTGTAGAAAGTCACAGGAATCAGCGGCATTTCTTCCGCTAATATGGATGAAGCCTCTTGAGTCATTAGATTATATTGCTCTTGGTTTGGTTCAACCGATAGACGTTGAAGTAAGCTGCTGAACTCATCAGAAGACCAGTTCATTGGTCCCCAGTCACTGCCTTTATGGCTAGCAAAATCTCGCATCAGTAAGGCTAGGGGATCCGCCGTAGTGCCAAAATTACGCGCCACGAGCGCCATTTCTAATGTGCCGTCTTTGTGCTTTGATGGAATTGCACTTGAGTTATCGATAGAAACATTCACTTGAATGCCGACTTCTTTAAGCTGAGCTTGAATCGCGGTAGCTACGATAGGCAGCTCTGGTCTGTCTGAGTAGGTAGTTAAAGTAATATCGAATGTTTTGCCTTCTCGCGAAAGGAGACCTTCCTCATTTTCCTGCCAACCTTGCCCTGCAAGTAATGTTTTCGCTTGGTCGATATTGCGCTGAGTTTGCTCAAGGTTATTGATGTGCCATGCGCCAAGAGAAGGGGCAAACAGTTGATAGGCTTCAGAGCCTGGAACGCGGACAATTTGTTTTGAAATACCCGTTCGGTCCAAAGCTAGACTGATAGCTTGACGCACATCTGAATGATTCAAAAGTGGGTGTTCATTATTCAACTTAATTAGGATCGTTCTTGGGATGGACTCCATCACCAATTCAACATTCTTTGCTGACTCAAGCAGGTCGATACTGGCTGGGTCGAGTGTGTAAACCAGATCGGCTTGACCGGTTTGTGCTAACAAAGCACGGCTTTCAGAGCGATGACCTGCAAGGTAGTGAACATGTTCAATCGAGGCTTTTGTGCCCCAGTAGTCAGCATTTTTGACAACATGCGCTTTATGAGGAGCTTGTAACTCTTGGATTTTATAAGGACCTGTACCACTCAGTTGTGCAACATTTCCTTGTTGATCAAACGAACTTGGTGCTGCAATCGCTGCTGTGTAATGAGCTAACACTGCCAGCAATGGTCGATAAGGTTGAGATAGTTCTATCACTAGAAGGTTGTCTGAAGCTGATACCTCTTTGATAGGTACACGCTTTAATACGCCAGGTTTTTTTAAAGCGTGAGAAAGAGAAGTTTGAACAGCTTGCGCGGTAAGCGGGGAGCCATCGTGGAACACAACGTCTGGGCGCAATGTGAATTCCCAGCGTAAATTGTTTGCGTTAGTTGTCCATTCTTTCGCTAATAAAGGGGTGACGTTGCCTGACTTATCGATAGCAGTAAGCGCTTCAACGACTTGTAACCGTGTAAATAAATAGCCGTTTTTAGATAAATCTTGGTCGGTAAATTCAAAGGGGCCAGAAATGTTTAGCGTTGTTGGTTGTGTTTCTTTTGATGGTAAAAATATCCATATGAGTAGTGCACTGATGGAAAGTAACGCCAGTGCGGCAAGCTTTTTCATGCTTTTGTCCTAGTTATGAGTAATTATTTGCGATGTTATAACATAACAATTGCGTGTTGTTAATGATAATAGTTGCTAATTGGCTCGGTTTTTTATCGGACGTGAGTATGAAAAAAGCCCCACTTAAATCAGTGAGGCTCTAATTTTTGTATGCGGTTCTGATTCTAACAGGCTTTATTGGACGGTATCAGTCAGCTGTAAAAGCTGTTTGAGTGACAGTCACTATGCCCTGTTTAAAATAAGCTTGGCTCCATTGGTGAGCCTAGATCTGTTTAGGTCAATGCGCTTGAGTTAATATCGGGATACTAAGCATTAAGCATTAAGCATTAAATATTAAAC
>NZ_JBFRSN010000470.1:0-1418 GCF_041473595.1 Vibrio sp. 10N.222.46.A1 | reverse complement strand
GGATTGAAGTGCATATTACTTATTTAGAGAGGTAGGTTTTTATGTACAATGTTGCCAACATTACACCACAAGGTTCACCCATTGCCACAACTGCCCATAGAAGCTGTGATGCCAGATCTGCTCGCTGGCGTACAAACACACACTCAACTTATTCTAAAGGCCGCTCCCGGTGCCGGTAAGTCAACATTCTTCCCTTTACAGTTGGTTAAAACTAATGCTGTTCAAGGCAAAATCATTATGCTTGAACCAAGGCGTTTGGCTGCAAGGAATATTGCTACTTACTTAGCGAGCCAACTAGGAGAGAAAGTGGGAGAGAGCATAGGTTATAGGGTTCGTGGTGAATCTAAAACCAGTAGTGCGACTCGCTTGGAAATCGTGACTGAAGGGATCATGACGAGAATGATCCAAACCGACCCTGAATTGACAGGGGTTGATATGGTGATCTTTGATGAATTTCATGAACGCAGCATTCACGCAGATACTGCATTGGCGTTTAGCTTGGAGATCCAAGATGCGCTGCGTGACGATCTAAAAGTGGTGGTGATGTCGGCAACCTTAGATCAACACGCTCTGCAATCTTTGTTACCTGATGCCAAGTATGTTGAATCGCAAGGCCGAACTTTCCCTGTCGACTTCCGCTATCAGCCATTAGGCTCGAATGAATATTTAGCACCTAAGATGGCCAACGTGATTCGTTCTCTGATGGAGAAAGAATCGGGTTCACTTTTGGCTTTCTTACCGGGTGTCTCGGCGATAAAACAAGTGGAATCACAACTTGGGCAACTTGTCAGTGATATTGACGTGTGTCCGTTGTATGGCCAATTGAGTTTTGAACAGCAGCAGAGAGCGATCGCGCCATCGGTGAAAGGGCGTCGAAAAGTGGTATTAGCCACTAACATTGCGGAAACTTCTTTGACGATTGAGGGGATTCGTTTAGTGGTTGATTCGGGGTTAGAACGAGTTGCAAAGTTTGATTTGAAAACCGGTATTACCAAGCTTGAACAAGTGAAAATTTCGCAGTCTTCTGCTGAGCAAAGAGCGGGTCGTGCTGGGCGAATCGAAGAAGGCTTATGTGTTCGCTTGTACAGCGAAACACAGCTTATGCAGCAACCTGCTGTACCAGAACCTGAAATTCTTCATTCTGATTTGTCTTCGTTGGTGTCTGAATTGACGCAATGGGGCGCTGCGAGTGCTGATGAACTGCAATGGTTAGACGTTCCACCAAAAGCTTCAACAGAACAAGGTAAGCAACTCTTACAAAATCTGGAACTGTTAGACGCTAATGGGCAGTTCACTTCGATCGGTAAGCAAGCTCAGCGCCTAGGCATTGAGCCGCGTATCGCTAGTATGCTGATCAAAGCTCAGCAAAACAGTCCAGCCTTGTTGAATGTCGCGATTGTCGCTGCCGCTTTACTCGA
>NZ_JBFRSN010000469.1:0-8415 GCF_041473595.1 Vibrio sp. 10N.222.46.A1 | reverse complement strand
AAAGATCCAATATCACTATTGGAGCTTTTTATTAGTCTTTATCGAGAGTTAGCGCCAGCTAAACATTCGCACTTCATTGCCCTCTTCGGGCTTCTTGGGGATGTTTAAAGACAACGCCAAAGATACCGCCGCCATCGCAGCACCTATGTAGAAAACCGTTGCAGGGGACGACAACCAAATCACCCCAAATACGACCGGAATAACAACCGCTGCAATATGGTTGATGGTGAAAGAGACACCTGCGGTTGATGCCATGTCGGCAGGATCGGCGATTTTCTGGAAGTAGGTTTTGATCGCTAATGCGAGTGCAAAGAACAGATGGTCAACAACATACAGCGCCGCCGCCCATTCCGCGCTTTGTACTAAACCATAACCGACAAACACACCAATCAAACCAACATACTCGAAGATCAGGGCCTTGCGCTCTCCAACCACACCGATAAATCGACCAATACGTTTTGCGAATAAGAAATTAAACAGGTAATTAATTAAGAACAGTAGCGTTACGTCAGCAGCCGAGTAACCAAACTTCTCTACCATCAGAAAGCCAGCAAATACCGTGAAGATCTGTCTTCTCGCGCCACTCATAAAGGTGAGCGCGTAGTAGAGCCAGTAACGCTTTCTCAGCACCAATTTCTTATTTTGTTGAGTCTTGGTTTGAAACTCAGGAAAACCAAAGGTCATCACCAAAACTAGAATAAATCCAATACCGCCAGTAATGCCGTACACCCAAGCAAAATCGAGCTTCAGCTGTTCTAACATCACCCAGATTGAGCCATAAGTAATTAACGAGGCCAACGCGCCAACAGAGATCATTTTACCCAGCATCTCAGGGGCCTCTTCTTTACTCAGCCATTGGAGTGACAAAGACTGCTTGAGCGTTTCAAAATAGTGAAAACCCGTCGACATCAAAATGGTGGTCAGCAGTAGGCCAGTGAGTGAAGGAAACAAACCGGTAATCGCCGTACCGACAGTGAGCATCGCCAGCGATATCAACATGAAGCGTTGCTCGCGAATGAACGCCAACACAAACACCACGGTAAAGGCCAAAAAGCCAGGGATCTCACGAACACTTTGCAATAAACCAATATCCGCACCATCAAAATTCGCTTTCTCAATAACGAAGTTATTAAGCAGCGCCATCCAGCTCGAAAACGCGATAGGGACAACAATTGAAATCAGTAATAAGAAGTTTTGCGGCGTTTTCCAGCTCGCGGTTTTATCGAACATTGACGGACTCCTGTTCGTCTAATTGGTTAAGCACTCGTAAGGTTAGTTGCTCGGTATACGGGTTGATCTTCCAATGATCAGGGCTCCAACCTTTAACAAAACGTTGAAAATCAGCCCATGCCACGTAAAACATTGGTCGCCATGCGGCTTCAACATCATCGAACGAAAGGTGTGGTTGATAGTGCATGAGTGCCGCTTTCAAGTATCGAAAGTAAGCCTCCAAGATCTCTGATTCAAGCTCTGCACAGTCTTGCGGCCTCACAGCACTACTCATGAACAAGGCCACATCTTTCATCGCACAACCACGCCCAACGTATTGGAAATCAACGGCAGCAGCGCGCTCACTGTCTAAATCAAAGCAGAAGTTGGCGAGCTTGGCGTCACCATGTACCAAGGTTTGATATGGGCACGTCCTTAATAGATTATCAATGTGCTGCGCTTGGCTCTTAAGCGATAAATCAGCCAATGCGTTTAACTCGTCAGGCCGCGTGTCTAAATGCCAATATGTGCCGACTTGCCACAATGAAGCTGAATGTTCTTGATCTACATTGATGTGCTTTGCGTGAAAGTTAGCGAGCCATTTAAGGCAAGCATCGCGTTGGTTTTGCTCTTCTAGTGTGTAACCAGACGCCAGATCAGACTGAGTATCTTGGATTGCTGAATCATCAAAAGCAGCAAGCACATCAAACTGAGAAGTTAACGGAAAACCGATTTCGGCCAAGTCTTGCATCACAATCAGCCACTCGTGCTCTTGTAACTCACATTGCAGCCCTACAGGTACAGGGCAACGCTCATCCCACTGTTGGGTAAACGACTGATACCACGCGGTCTCAACTTGGTAAGAGTGCACCTTTCGTTGATGAGAAAGTTTGGTATTCCAACCCTTTGGGTGTTCTGCTTTATCTGGCAATGCGACATGTTTAACAATCACACTGTTGAATGAAGAACGCCTGTCTTTAGAAAAAACCAAACGAACTAATTCACCATACCCGCCCCATAGGCTTTGAATCACCTGGACATCAAACCCTTGATGACAACCCAGTGAGGCCGCTATTTTTTGATAAAGCTCATTTTGATAAAACTTTTGTTGATAAAGCTCTGGCTGATTTTGACTTGAATTCGCTATCGGTTGAGCGATATTTTTTGACGATATTGATTGAGACATATACTCGTTACTATGCTTTATCGGATAAAAGGTGTGCCCACTGTGGCTGCCTATTCATATAGTGAATCACATAGCTACAAATCGGTACAATTTTAAAACCTGCTTGTTCAATTTCAGTCAGTACCGACTCCATCATCACCTTACCGAAGCCCTTACCTTGAAGCTCATCAGGAATACGTGTCGATGTGATATGTAGTACATCTCCATCCTTTTGATACTTAACAACCGCGAACTGGTTGGGTGCTAGCTCAACTGTGATCTGGTTCGCATCTTGATCCCATTTTGTTGCCTGCATTCTCAACTCCTGAAAATAATTGATACGACAAACAATAAAAATTTGAAGTATTCATTCCTTGTAATAGACTAACTCAAGCTTATACAAATAGAACTAAGTACTTACAAACAAAGTAAATAACTCTGTGCCATCGGCTTAATAACGAATCAATAAAGATAAAGGCACTCTATAAATCTATGTGAGTACATCTACCTAGTCTATGTAATTGCACTTAATTTATGTAATTGCACCTGCTAAATCTAGCACGTATTTGCCCCTTAATAGCAAGTTACCAATATAACAAACAGACGCATGTTGGCGCATGGAGAACATATAATGAACGCACCACTGAAGAAGCCTTTGGAGCATAATCAGGCACTTCAAGATCCTCGTAACCGCACCGTTTCTACATTAAATAGCACCGATGCACTGGCCATGATAGAGCACGGCAGTGAACTAACATTAAATGTATCGACTCCAGTTGGTACTAAGTTTCTCGCCACCACCAAATTTATCGGTACACACAGTGATAACTGCATTGTGGTTGAGGTTCCCGACGTATCCAACGATGATCTGAGCTTTTTCTTTCAAGAAGGTTTTTGGATGACAGCTCGTGCGTACTCTCTGCGAGGAGAAGGCGCTCTTATCCACTTTAAAAGCCAAATTCACCATAGGATTGGAGATCCCTTCCCTATACTTGTGCTTTCAACACCAAGCTCGATGCAAGTAACCCAACTGCGTAAAGAGACACGCTACGAGGTGAACTTAGCTTCCAGAATCATCTTCAACGATCAACGAGCAAACTGTGAGATTAGAGACTTATCGAAAAGTGGTTGTCGTTTTGTTACTTCACCGACTTCTCGTGCGATTCAAATTGCCGATCGAGTCTCTATTGAAGTTACACCTGAGAACTACAATGGCCCACTAATACCGCCATTGAAAGGCATTATCTGTAATCTCCAAAAATCAACGCATTACGCTCGATACGGGGTAGAATTTGATGATATTGGCCGCTCTAATGCCAAGCACTTGTTGGCGAAGCTGAAGTTCGATGGCACCAAGCTCTGTTTGCGAAATAGGTAAAGTCATTTAGCACATTGCTTTCACCGAATACCGTAAGCAGACCAGATACAGACGACTCAATAGCGAGCAAAGTCGCAATCAAAAAAAGCCATCGATTTTTATGTCGATGGCTTTTTAGTTTTGTCTATCTGTCTAACTTTCAAATACTTATCTAATTAAAAAGCTAGCTGGGTTTATAGATATTAGACTATTTACGCAGTGCGTTCAGTTTAGCTTGAGCGATACCAAAGATAGTATCGATTGGATAGCTCCCCTCGTCACTCGCCTCACCGGCGGCTTTGCCTGTAAACAGCTCAATCGCTTCAGTCACATGGTCGATAGCCCAAATATTAAACTCGCCCTTTTCAACCGCTTTTACGATGTCATTACGCAGCATCAGGTTGTGAACATTTGAACGTGGGATGATCACCCCTTGCTCATTTGAACGTCCTTTGATTTCGCACACATCAAAGAAGCCTTCAATTTTCTCATTCACACCACCAATAGGCTGAGACTCACCGAACTGGTTCATCGAGCCGGTAATCGCGATGTCTTGACGGTTCGGCTGCTTAGAAAATGCAGACACCACCGCACAGAACTCAGCCATACTCGCGCTATCACCATCGACGCCACCATACGATTGTTCGAAGGTGATATTGGTAGTAAGCGGTACTTTCGCTGTCTTACCAAATACCGAAGAAAGGTAAGCCGATAAGATCATCACCCCTTTCGAGTGAATACTGCCGCCTAGATCTACGTTTCTCTCGATATCAATCACTTCACCGTCACCATAAGCCGTGGTTGCCGTGATCCGGTTCGGTGCGCCAAACATATGATCGGTTGTGCTGAGTACAGACAGCGCATTGACCTGCCCAACCGCCTGACCATCCACATGAATCAGTGTTGTACCGTTGGTGAAGGTTTCCATGACGCTGTCTTGCAGTCGCCCGACACGCATCTGTTGGTTCGATAGCGCCTGGTCGACATGCGTAGCACGAATCAGGTTCGACTTCGCTCCTTTCGCCACGTAGTTTGATTCACGAAGCAGGTTGGCAATGTGTGCCGAGTGCAGCGACAACTTACTTTGGTCACCCGCCTGACGAGAACTGTGCTCAATGATGCGAGCAATCGCTTTGCGATCACAATGCAGCATGTTGTTGTCGTGCACGATACTTGAAATGAAGCGTGCGTAATGCATTTCAGAATCCGCAGTACGCTTCATCTCATCTTCAAAATCGGCCGTCACACGGAACAATTCACCAAACTCCGCATCGTAATGTTGCAGTAGTTGATAAGTTCGATAATCACCAAACAGGATGATCTTAACGTCCAATGGAATAGGCTCAGGATCAAGTGATACCGCCCCCGTTAACGTGACCTCTTTTTCTAATGACGTGAAGCTCAATTGACGCGAACGCAGCGCGCGCTTCAAGCCTTCCCATACATAAGGTTGTTCAAGTACTTTGACCGCATCCATCAGCAAGACGCCGCCATTGGCTCTATGTAAGCTACCTGCACGAATCAAAGAGAAGTCCGTAAATACGGTGCCTTTGAACGTTGCCGTCTCGACATAACCAAACAGAGAGTGATAATTTGGATTCTCTTCCACCACGATCGGCAGAGTCTCCTCCTTCTGGCTCACAATCACGTTCACCTTGTAGCGACGTGGCATTTTCTTATCCAAAGAGGCGGTCGCAACTTCTGCTTGCTCTGTGCTCTCTTCTAAGAAAATATCTGCGTTGTCGACAATGTCTTTACGCAGTGCTGTAAGGTACTTTTTAATATCAGGATATTGGCTGTAATCTTGCTTCAACTGCTTGATGAAGTGGGTAATAACATCTCGCGCCGTATCATCATTCAACTTTTGAACTTTCTCTGTGTACGTCTCTTCAAGCTCGGTCAGTTCACGAGAAATGGTCCGCAGCCCGACTTCCAATCCATCAATGGTTTTATCGAATTGATCTTGCTCTTCTGGCGTGAGTAAGTCGAAGCTCTCTTCGGTATGAAGATCATCGCCATTCATCGCGACAAATTGGTAGTCACCCTGAGTCGTGATCGTCAGGTTAATGCCCTTATCTTTTGCTTCTTGACTGATCGCTTCTAACGCCGCTTGTTGCTTAGCGGCCAACTGATTTTTTAATCGGTCAGCGCGATTAAAGTACATCTCGTTATCGAATGCGAGTGGCATTGCTTTAAGAAGCTTACGCATCAGCTTTTCAATATCTTGCTTCAAACTGCTGCCAACACCACGAGGTAATTTCAGCACCTTAGGTGTACGAATGTCTTCAAAATTCGCGATATAGCACCAATCAAAAAGCTCCTGTACTTCTTGAGGATGTCGGTTTAGGTAGCGCAAGATCATGGTGCGTTTACCCAGACCATTTCGACCTATCGCATAAATGTTGTAACCCTTTTCCTTAATTGACATCGCGAACTCAACGGCCTTTTGTGCTCGTTCTTGCCCGACGATTTCGTCAATTGGAGCCAGTTCTTTGGTCGACTTACATGGTAGCTTATCGAGTTCCGCTACCTTATACAGCTGTTCTGTATTGAGTCTTTGCATCGCCATCGCCGCCTCCTTAGTCCTTCATTACTTGGGTGTAGATAAAATCAGTGTAGATGTAATTACCTATAAATTTAGTGACTTACGCTGCACAGCTGTTCAACTGAACAAATAACAACCAATTTACTCCGTTTTTAGCAATAACGAGAGATTTAATTCACCAACTTAGCATGTGAATGATTTTAATTTGCAATTGATAATAAATATCATTAACATTTTAGGATATTTAAAATTAAGGATGTGGACATGGAAATTGAACGCTGCTGGATGCACTACCTAAAAGCTGAACAGTTAATGGAACAAGGTCATTGGCCCGAAGCACAGCGCCTCTATAACGATGTTCTCACCTCTCTTCCTCATCACATCCAAAACGCGGCATACCAAAGTGACATCAAACCCTGCCAGTTTGCTTGCTTAATTTCAGGCCTTAGAGACGCCAGTGTCGCTCAATCAGAGATTCTCAATCGTTTAGGCCAGCACCAACAAGCCTTCGACACCTTGAACCAATCTTATGCATTGATGCAATTTATCTCTCTTGAAGGTACAGAGTTGATTCAACGTACCTTTAGGTTATTGGAAAAGCAGAGCGAAGATTTACTCAATCACCTGATCGCATTTTGCAGTGCTCAGCGCAGCTCACATTGGATGCTCGAACTAGAACAAATTCAACGCGCTCATCACCATTTTGGGCAACTTAAAACCACTTCAGAAGTTCAATCTTCACCTAATGTCTTAAATTGATAAGGATATATCATGTCGGACCGGGCCATTCTTAAAGTTAATAATCTCTCCGTTAAATTCATAACCAATGATGGAATCATTGATGCGGTAAAAAAGATTAACTTTACTCTTAATTCTAGTGAAACCTTGGCCATTGTTGGCGAATCGGGTTCAGGTAAATCTGTCTCTTCCAACGCTTTAATGCGTTTGCTTCCTGATAACGCCATCATTGATGCTCAATCGGAAATCGAATTTGAAGGTCAGTCGATACTCAAAAAGACTGAACGAGAGATGCAGTCAATTCGTGGTGACAGGATCGGAATGATCTTTCAAGAACCAATGACATCTCTCAACCCATACCTGCGCGTGGGTACACAAGTGGCGGAAGCCATTATGTGTCACCGCAATGTATCGAAATCAAAAGCAAAACAGCGTGTGCTAGAGCTCTTCAATCTTGTGCATTTACCAATGCCAGAGCAGGCTTACAACAAGTATCCGCATGAGTTTTCAGGTGGTCAATTACAGCGCATCATGATTGCGATGGCTTTGATCAACGAGCCCGATATTTTGATTGCCGACGAACCTACCACCGCATTGGATGTGACCGTACAAGCGGAAGTGCTTTCTCTTATCAAAGAAATCCAAAACAAAATGGGCATGGCAATTTTGTTCATCACCCATGACCTTGGCGTAGTAAAACATTTTGCCGACCGTGTTCTGGTGATGTGCAAAGGTGAGCTAGTTGAAGAAGGGATGACTCAAGCCTTATTCGAGAATCCAAGACACGATTACACACGCATGCTGATTAACTCGATTCCTAAAGGCGCTAAGGTTCCTGTTGAGGCGTCAGCTCCAGAACTATTATGTGCTGACGATATCCGAGTTCAATTCTTGGTTAAATCACATTTCATCAAGAGTAAAAGTCAGTATTTCGAAGCCGTAAAAGGCATTTCGTTGAATCTTAAACAAGGCGAAACGCTAGGCATTGTGGGTGAATCAGGGTCAGGTAAATCGACCCTTGGACGTGCATTAATCGGCTTGCTGCCGAGTACCGGACGTATTGTTTACAAAGGCCAAGACGTTAGCTTATTAAATGATAAAGAGCGTCACAAGCTCAAGAAAGATGTCCAAATGGTGTTCCAAGATCCTTATGGTTCTTTATCACCACGCATGACCGTTGGGGAAATCATCACCGAAGGCTTAACGGTGCATCAACCTCATCTATCCAAGCAAGAACGTTTAGAAAGAGCGCGCAAAGCATTGATTGAAGTTCGCTTAGAGCCGAATTCAATAAACCGTTATCCGCATGAGTTCTCTGGCGGACAAAGACAACGTATCGCGATTGCTCGCGCACTGATTCTAGAGCCCTCTTTCATTTTGCTGGATGAACCAACTTCGGCA
>NZ_JBFRSN010000468.1:0-4523 GCF_041473595.1 Vibrio sp. 10N.222.46.A1 | reverse complement strand
GACATTAATACGACAAGCAGAGAAGATCAGCCTGAAAAATGGCAAAAAATAGTCGATGACTACATGGGAATGAAGCCACTAGATTACAAATGGAATTCAAACGTTGTTAGCTATACACCTGAAACCGGGACATGGAAAGAGTTAGGCTCTTCTCCTTACCTGCCTAACTGTGGTTCCGCTTTGGTTAAGCAAGGTGCTAAGGCGACGTTGGTGAGCGGTGAGATAAAGCCAGGACTAAGAACTTCTGAAGTGAAGCAGTTTGCTTTTGGTGCGTCTCAACCTTGGATGAGCTTACATGACTTGCCTAAGCCATCAAACCAACAGACTCAAGAAGGCGTTGCAGGCGCGTTCGCCGGAGAAAGTAACGGTGTTGTGATCGTGGCGGGTGGCGCTAACTTCCATGGCGCGAAAGGGGCATTCGAACAAGGGAAAATGTTTGCGCATAACGGTTTTGGTAAAGCGTTTAATCCTGAAACGTATGTGTTGAAAAATGGGCTTTGGGCGCAATCTACCGATTTACCATATGGCCTGGCTTATGGGGCTTCTTTTACCACTGATGAGGGTGTATTGGTGATTGGCGGAGAAGATAGTAAGCGTGCGGCACGTAAAGAAGTGTATTTGCTTTCTTGGGACGGCAAAGCTGTTCAAGTCACTCATTAATTTACGGGGTTAAGTATGTCATTTTCTATCGTTACGTATCCTGACTTTCCCGTTGAAATTAAAAACGCTGTCGGTGCTCGAATTGGCGACCGAATCTTCGTAGGGTTGGGCAGTGCAGGAACGCAGTTTTATAGTCTAGATTTGAACGCAACTGAACGTGGTTGGAAATTGATGGCAGCGTTTACTGGTGTGGTTAGGAATGATGCCGTCATGGTCGCGAGTGGTAGTGCCATTTGGGTGTTCTCTGGCGCCGGATTACAGGAAGGTTGTGAGAGCGTCCAAGTGCTTACGGATATTCACTGGTTTGATATTGAAAACGACGAATGGCAAACGGTCGAATCGGAGATCCCAGTCGGTTTACTCGGTGCTAGCGGTTGTGAAATCGCACCTGGAAAAATCGCGTTTTGGGGAGGATATAACAAGCCCTTATTTGATGACTTTCTAGCGAAGCTAAGCAAGATAGACTCAGCGCTTGAACCCGAAAAACATCAAGCCGCTTTGGTTGAATTTATGTCGATGCTACCGGATCAGTACGGTTGGAATCAGGACATTTGGTTGTTCGATTGCGAAACGTTGCAATGGCGAATCCTAACAGAAAATCCATTTCCAGCTAACTGTGGTGCGAGCCTAATACAAGATGACAATCAGGTGGTGTTGGTAGACGGAGAAATCAAACCTGGGCTGCGCAGTACCCAAGTAAAACAATTTACTTTTTTGTCCATAGAAGAAGTGAAGAGCACTACGTTGCCGAGCATTCAAGATTCCCCCCAAGAGCATGAAGGTTTAGCCGGCGCGTATGCCGGGCTGGTGAAAGGCCAGTATTTGGTTGCCGGAGGCGCATTTTTCATCGGTAGCCAGAAGAAAGCGAGAGAAAAGCAGTGGTATACCCATCAAGGGTTAAGCAAGCATTATGCTGGTGATGTTTGGTGTTTACAGGAGCAACAATGGCGGCGGGTAGGTGAACTGCCCACAGGCCAAGCTTATGGCATCTCGATTTCCAGTGAACAAGGTCTAATTATCATTGGAGGTGAAAACGCAAAAGGACAAGGACTACAAAGTTGTTATTTGATTAATTGGCACGCATAAGCCGCTCCCCCTATAGGTGACTTACGCGTAAAGAGCCGACCCTAAACGTTATTTAATGGGTTCGGTTTGATTTAGGACCAATTGAACAGCAAACACTTTGATGGTTTACCTCAGAGGCGTGAAGCCTCTGAGGTTATTGTCTATTGATAGTAAACATCAGCAGTTGGTGCTTGTTGTTCTCCGTTCTATTTAAGGAGAATTAAAGTGAAAAATAGAGAACATTGTTTAAAAGGAATTAACCTGTTAGCGAGCGTTGCAATTGCTTCATCCTTACTCGTAACTTTTCAAGCTAACGCCGTTGCTCCTAACATTCGCGATACCATCGTTTTTAAAGGTGGAGAAGGTGGCAGTAGCCATTATCGTATTCCGTCTATGGTCGTCGCGGCCGATGGGTCTTTAGTCGCTTTTGCGGAAGGAAGAGGAACATCCGGAGATCCCGGAAATGGTGCTCCAACAAGTATAAAGAGCCGTCGTTCGACAGATAATGGCCAGACATGGTCTGCGTACCAAGTGATCCAAGAAAATTCAGCCGAGGCATACTCTGACCCTCGCCCGATGTTAGATGCCAGTAATGGCAGAATATTCGTCTTTTATACGAAGTGGGACATAAATTGTGCCCAAAACCGTAGTTGTGTTCCATTTGATGATCCTAACCATAAGCTATTGTTCAAAATCAGTGACGACAACGGACAAACGTGGTCGACAGAAACGGATGTTTTAGATCAAGTCCGCGATGTGAACTGGTTTGCAAATGGTGATTCGACTCATAACGGCAGAGCCACATGGTCTTATACACCAAGCGCTAGCCAAGTAGCGCAGGCAGCAGCCTCCGGTTGGCAACTCGATTGGAACTCTAGAGTCGCGAATGGAGCATGTAACGTCCAATATTATGGTGATGGCAATACTCGTTACCTTGTTGATTTGGTCGTAAATGATGATAAATCAGTCAAAGCGGTTTTATATGGAAATGGGAGCAACATCGAATACCCACTTAATTTTGATATTGGTGGCTACCATGATTATCAAATTGTCGGTAGTGGCAGTAGTGCGAGCTTTTACGTCGATGGGACGCTGATTGCGAGTGGTTGGGGCGGTCAGTCTCATAGCGGTAAAACGGTCACGTGGGGTAATGGGTGCTCGTCGACTTCGGGCAGTTCAGCTTATAAAACCATCGACTTTTCTATTGCTAACACTGCAGTGGCTCAGTTTGATGCTTCTTTAATGCGCCGAGTCGACGGTAGTGTGATTAACCATCCTGCGGAACAAGGTTGGGCTAAGACTGG
The DNA here is from genome assembly GCF_041473595.1 of Vibrio sp. 10N.222.46.A1. Lineage (NCBI taxonomy): Bacteria > Pseudomonadati > Pseudomonadota > Gammaproteobacteria > Vibrionales > Vibrionaceae > Vibrio > Vibrio sp. 10N.222.46.A1. Next base: position 1,494 of record NZ_JBFRSN010000468.1, on the reverse strand, counting down.
GGCCAATGGTGGGCATGGTGACCCAGGTTGGAAGAGTATTAATGCAGGCCCGGGGCAAGGGATTCAACTGAATTCGGGGCGTTTGATTTTCCCTGCAATTGTTCTAGATGCGTTTGAACAACTGTCGGTGGTTTCTATTTACAGCGATGACTATGGGGTTTCGTGGCAGGCAGGCCAACAAACACCGACCTACGCCCAAGAGCCAAGTGAAGCCGATATGGTTCAGCTTAACGATGGACGCATTTTACTTTCAGCACGTAACGATGGAGTCACGGGAACGGGTAATTTTAATCGCTACCACTATATCAGCGAAGATAACGGTATTAGCTGGAAAGTGATTGAAGAAACCAGAAACTCAGTGAATGGCGCTTTGTTTTTTAAACTTGACCAAGTTGATATTGGATTAGTGAGATACGGTAACGACCGCGTACTGATGTCTGGCCCACAAGGCAATGGCGCCGTTAGTTCAGATCGCAATGATTTGGCTATTTGGAGTGCGACGGATAACGGCAGTGGTGTGTACAACTTTACCCAGCGAACCCAATTTCGTGATGGGTACAGCGCTTATTCAGACATTGTTATTCTTCCAAATAAAGGAGCGGCAGGCAACGAAGACTTGGGGGTTATTTATGAAGCTAAATCGAGCACTGAAATTCGAGTGATGGTGATGGACATTAATAGCGTCAATTGATTGGAACAGATGCCAGAGCCTTATTTACGCTAGGGCTCTGGCGTATTAATTCAATGAGATGTTTTCATTAACTATAACTTTGGATAAGGGGGAGAGAGTGTTTTCTACATGGATGAACAATATCGGGTTTAAGCAAAAAATAATCATTGGATCCATCATGTTAATGGTGGCCGGTATTGCGGTTAGCAATATGGTTTTGTTTAGTAAATACCAGCAAGATTTAGAGAAAAATCTGATTGAGAAAATAGAGCTGGGCTTGAGCTTAGAGTCTTACAAGATAGAGCAATGGCTTGCGTCTAATGTTGGTAATTTGGAACGTTCGGCAGAGTACTTCCAAACAAGGCGCAGCCCCAAAGAGATGGTGACAGCGTTAGGCTTAATGGCAGAAACAGACAGCGTGGACGATGTGGTTATCGCGTTTGTTGATGGCACTGGGTTTTCTGCAAAAAATGGCATGTTAGACGTGACCGAGAGCGACCCGCGTAAGACGCAATGGTTTACTCTTGTGATGGAAACGAAACAAACCAGCGTGACCGATTTTTATCAAGATCCGAAAACGGGAAAATCGACGGTCAGTATTGCAGCTCCAGTCAAATACGGCGTGCTGACGCTAAATATACACTTAGAACGTTTTAGTACATTTCTTAAAAAATCCAATATCGAGACGGCAGAAGAAACCATCTATAACCAACAGCAGCAGGTTTTATTTTCAACGTCTTCGTCTGACATTCTAGGGCAGTCACTGCAAAATAGGTTCGTTGCGGATGCTATTGGTGACCGCTTTCTGGAACAATTACAGGGGG
>NZ_JBFRSN010000467.1:0-436 GCF_041473595.1 Vibrio sp. 10N.222.46.A1 | reverse complement strand
AACCACAAAGAATCAATAACTTAAAACCAAACTCTGTTGCACGTTTTTTGCGTAACCAAGTTGGAACGCATCTTGCGTTTACTGTTGAGTCTTTAATTAATTACGACATCAATTCGCACGGTTCTAGTGCAATTGAGACAAAGCTAAGGGAGAGAGCTTTAATGAGTCAAACGGTTAACCAAGTTCATAGCGCAGTACAGAGCTTGACGCAGAGTTCGGATACTCTGTTTTTATTATTAGGCGCCATCATGGTCTTCTTAATGCACGCAGGCTTTGCATTTTTGGAAGTAGGTACAGTTAGAAAGAAGAACCAAGTTAATGCGTTGGTTAAGATCCTCTCGGACTTTGGAGTCTCCGCCATTGCTTACTTCTTTATCGGTTATTGGGTCGCTTACGGCGCGCACTTTTTTGCCGACGCAGAAACGCTATCGCAAGG
>NZ_JBFRSN010000466.1:0-1739 GCF_041473595.1 Vibrio sp. 10N.222.46.A1 | reverse complement strand
ATCTTATTGAGCATTCATCGATATCAAACCCTCAATCTGCTAGAGATGTTGAAAAGTCATTTAAATTACACTTCGATGAAGAGTTCAGTTTATACGCTTTAAAGAATATTATTGCTTCGATAAGAAAAAAGTATAGAAATCTGTGTAAGAAAGCCAAAATTAACAATAATAGTGAACTTATCTCGAACCTTTATAAGGTTGGTTATTTTATCGATCTAGATAAAAGTACAACCAACCGTATAACACCAAAATACAACATCAACCAATTCAAGCTCAGCCATATCGAGATGTTGAAGCTGATGCTCAACACTTACCAAAAAGAGTTGATCAGAGGCTTTATAGCCGTTTGTACCGTTTCTTCATTTTTTTTGTTCGTTGTCTACTTCTTCCAAATCCTTTATACAACGAAAATTGCAGATGAATACAGTAAAAACGCAAAGCAAATAGTAGAGGAAGTAATGAACTATGGCTGTGATAGCGAAGTTGCAGTGTACGCATTGAGGCACTCACTTAACCTTGATTCTGTTTTGATGACAACGCCTTATGGTTCATGCTACATATCCAAAACACAATCAAAAATGGTTGAACTAGACCAAATTGAAAACTTTGACGATAGCCTAGATTTTGCTTATTCACGCTTCTCAGACCCCAAAGAGGACATCGAACTCATTGCGCGTATTTCTAAATGGTCTATTGAAGCTAGATATAAGAACTCATTACTCCCTCTTTTGGTTGATTCAGTTTCCATACAAAAAAATGGTCACTACATATTAAACCTAGGCGAAAACAGTCAGCCTATTTATCAAGCCCCACTTCCAACCGGTGCAACCATCACTTTCTACAGTGATGATATTGTGCTTCTGTGGGTCATTTTTTCTCTGGTGATCGCCACGCTACTTTATCGCTCATATATTCTTGGCTTTGGCATTTACCTGCTTCGTTGGCGACACATATCCTTCGAGGAAGAGCCCATAATCAACACTGACGACAATAGCGTTTTATATTACGAGTTATTGTCTAGAGTGCGTAACGTAGGCGTTCTGAGTTTCATCAACACCATGAGACGTACTAATTTGTTGACCTTTCATACTATTTTAATCATTGAAACAGTAAAAAAAGCGAAGTTGGACAACAGCCATGATATCTACGGTGTCAATGTGTGCCCGAGTGCGTTGGTGGGATCTAACTTTACAAAGCTCAAAGAGCATTTAGTCACGATGGAAGCGAATGAGTTTGTCGTAGAAATAACAGAGTATTCAAACATTGGCTATGGCTATGAGGTCATCGACAACATCAAAATGATCAAAGATCTTGGAATCACCATCGCGCTAGACGACTTTGGTACAGGTAACAACAACATTGAAATAATTAGTGCTATCTCTCCGACCTACCTAAAACTGGATCGTTGTTTTGTTAAAGACATTGAGTCAGGAGATTATCATCAAGGAGTATTGCTTAATATATCGGAGATTGGACGCTTATCAAACATCACGATGATTTATGAAGGTGTCGAGACGCGCAGGCAGCAATATATCTTATGTCAGTTAGGCTACAACCTACATCAAGGTTATCTGTACAGTAGACCTAGTCACTCGGAGGAGTAATTATCTACCACCTCATTTAAATATTGATGACCTCCCTTTTCTTGTTTAATTGCCATTGATCATACAACGACTTGAGAGCCCACAAGGAAGTAGGCTTCAAGCGTTCTCATAACCCAATACATTTCTCTCAAACAT
>NZ_JBFRSN010000465.1:0-13628 GCF_041473595.1 Vibrio sp. 10N.222.46.A1 | reverse complement strand
GTTTCAGCGGGTAAACCATCATTGCCCGCATCATCTAACGCTTTCAAAATACCTAAATCACGAAGTGTACGAGCTGTATGAAAAACAATAGGAGCAAAAGACAATTTTTGCGCTTCTGTTTTTGCTTCTAATGCGTTAAATGGATCTAATTTATATTCCGACACGAAAAACCTAACTTTAAAATAATAGAGAGCTACATAGCAGCCATTTGTGCAAGCTTGCGTTTAATATCAACGTTCAAGTTATTAACCCAACGGTTGTAATTACGGTGAATTTCACCATCGTCGTACTTCAAATTCTCGGATTCGACGTAAAGAATAGAGTAAAACTTATCATTATATGGAATATCAACCACAGCATGATGTGAACGGACATACAGTTCAGCACGGATTAGGCCTGGCTTAATTTCTGAAACCAACCAACCTCGGTTCTCAGCAGACTCATAAATCGCTGATTTCACCTGTTTACTTTGAAGATTCAAAGCAACTGGAGTATCCTCAATATTCATTACAGGTTGGACACGTCCACAGCCTGCAAGAACGAGTATAAATAACATTGAAACGGCTATTTTTAGTAATTTCATTTAAACTCCTTACCCGTGTTTATTTATAAGCATGCATAGTATTAGTTAGACCCAAAGTAAATCAATACTCTATGTCAAATCAATCCCAATTAATGTCGTTTAATATTGAAAAATGGTCAGCAAATTCGCCAGGCCTCTATTCCGTTGCCGAGTGGCAAACGTGGAGCACTCATTTAGATTGGCCACAAAATGGCTCAACTGAATTTAAAGCCATCCCTCCTATGATGCGCCGCCGAATGAGCCTGCAAAGCAAACTGGCCGTCCAAACCGCATTAACCCTATTAAAAGATACCTCGATTGATTATCTGGTTTTTGCCAGTCGACATGGTGAGCTCCACCGAACAGCCACTTTAATTCAATCAATATTAGAAGGTGACGACGCCTCTCCAATGGCGTTTTCCCAATCGGTACACAACACCGCTGCAGGTCTAACAACGATTGCTGCAAAAGCGCCGATTCCACTGACCTCTATCGCTGCTGGGCAAGATACCTTTCACAACGCCCTGATTGAAGCTTATCTTTACCTACATCAGTATCCGTCACATCGTGTACTCGTCATTGACTTCGACCAACCTCTGCCTGATGTATATCGAGAATATGAAAATCAGCACTATGCTGACTACGCTCTAGGTTTAGTACTCACAGCAGGCAGTGACTACTCGGTTTCGAGAGCAGTAACAAGTAAACCAATCGCTAGCACCCCCAAAGTTAGAGACAACTCAGCAGCTGATTTACCGCAAGGCCTACAAACGCTACAACATATCCTATTGGGAACACAGCATTGGACTATTGCTGGTAAGCACCAAAACTGGTCCTGGGTCAATAACGCGCAAACAGGTGCACAGAAATGAGCAAAGTAGGCCAATGTTGGCGAGTATTCGCGACGGGGCTCTGCTTTACCATCTTTGGTTTGGGAGGCTTAGTCTTAAGCTTCTTAATCTTACCTTCGATCGCCCTAACGACTCGCAACGTCATAGAAAGAGAGCTCAAAGCACAGCGATTAATCCGTTTCTCATTCAATGCATTCTGCCAAATAATGAAGTTTACAGGCGCGATTGATTACCGAATTGATGGCGCCGAACTGCTCCGCGAAGATCGCAACTGCATCATTGTCGCCAATCACCCTAGCTTGATTGACTATGTACTGATCGCCTCTCAACTTCCTCAATGTGATTGTCTTGTTAAAGCGGCAATATGGGAAAACCCGTTTATGAAGAGGATTGTCAAAGCAGCGGGATACATACCCAACCAAACCCCTGACGATCTTTTAGAACGCTGTGAAGAACGCTTTTCGCGTGGAAATGTATTGTTAGTTTTCCCTGAAGGCACTCGCACAACGCCAGGAATTGAACCATCCTTACAACGTGGTGCGGCACAAATTGCCACTCGAACACAAACCGACTTACGCGTGATTCATATTACAGTTTCTCCGACATTCTTAACAAAAGAGAAAAAATGGTATCAAGTTCCTGCCACTAAACCCTTTTTTCATATCGCAGTGAAAGGTAAAATAGACGTCGCACCTTTTATTGAGAATTCAAATAACTTAACTTCGGCAGCAAGGCGCCTCAATCAACACCTTGCACAGACTATTTTTCCTTCCGAAGAAAATATTTAGCTCATCAATAAAACAACTGGTGATATCAGCGTTTCGAAAATACATCACATAATGTAGAATCGCCCCCCTTGAAGTAGCATTTAGATAAAGTACTAAGTAGGCCTAAGTGGAAACATTACACAACGAACTAAAACAACTGATTATCGACGCACTGAATCTTGAAGATATGAGCATTGATGAAATTGAAACGGAAGCACCACTGTTTGGTGATGGACTTGGATTAGATTCTATCGATGCCCTTGAGCTCGGCCTTGCTATCAAGAAAAAGTACAACATTGTTATCGATGCCGACGATTCAAACACTCGCCAGCATTTTGCATCGGTTGAAAACCTAGCTAACTACATTTCATCTAAAACGAACAACTAGACAGATCTTTATGACACAAGCTAACCAACAAGAAGTATTCAACCAGGTTAAAGATGCGCTTATCGAGCTGTTTGAGCTTGATGCTGAAGATATCACTCCAGAAGCACACCTTTATCTCGACCTCGACCTCGACAGCATTGATGCCGTTGATTTGGTCGTTCACTTACAGAACGTTACAGGTAAGAAGATCAAGCCTGAAGAGTTCAAAGCAGTACGCACCGTTAATGACGTTGTCGAGTCTGTCGTTGAACTATTGAAGGACGCATAATGCGTCCTCTGCTGACTTTACTGTCGGCAATCATACTTTTCACTTATCCAATAGCGGTTTACTTTGGACTCAACAAGTTTGGCCTACAAACCGTTGGTATCGTCTTAGCCGCTATTTTTGCTGTCCGCATTTTCACCGGTGGTCAGGCTAAAATCAAAGAGCTAAAACACCTAGCTTGGATCAGCGGAAGTGCCGGAATTGTTCTGCTGGCATTAGGGTTAACCTTCAAACAGCACGGCTGGCTAACTTATTACCCCGTCATCGTTAATGTTTGTATGCTGGTTGTGTTCGCCTCGAGCCTATGGCAACCGCAAACGATTATCGAGCGGCTTGCTCGCCTCCAAGAGCCAGAACTTCCACAAAGTGGCGTTGATTACACACGAATAGTCACCAAAGTTTGGTGTCTGTTCTTTGTTATCAATGGCTCTATCGCCCTTTACACCTGCTTCCAACCTCTTGAAATATGGACCCTATACAATGGCTTACTCAGCTATGTATTTGCAGGGTTGCTCTTTGCAGGAGAGTGGGTAGTAAGACAGCGCATTCGTCAGAGTTAAATTGTTATGACCCAAACCGTCTCTTACACTTCCTTGTCTGAACTTCTCAGTCAGAACAGATCGCCTGATTGTATTGTCTGCTTTGACGACAATAGCGAGATTTCGTGGCAAACATTTAACGACGACTTATCTCAACTCGTACAGCTTTTATCTTCATCCCCTTTTCAACGAGTTGCGATTTGCACCCAAGACAGCTACCTATTTTCAGTGGCCTTTTTAGCGTGCGCAGCCAGCAACAAACACATCATCTTGCCAGGTAACTATCAACCGTGTGCGCTTGCCGAGCTGAGTGAGCATTTTGACTGTCTGTTGGTCGATGATGCGATTGGTGCAGTGGAAATAAATGAAGTTCGCAATATCCAAACCTTATTAGACACCGAAATACGAGAACCTCTAACCGATAATCTTCCCGCCATTGAGTTAGCAGCAATCCAATTGACCTTGTTTACTTCAGGCTCAAGCGGTACACCAAAAGCAATCCATAAGACCTTAGAACACCTAGATATTGAAATCGCTCAGCTAGATAAAAACTGGGGCGCCTTGCTTAAAGACAACCAAGTCCACAGCACCGTCTCACACCAACATATCTATGGTCTGTTGTTTCGAATCTTATGGCCGCTTTGTTCTAGCGTTCCATTTTCTCGAAACAATCTCGAATACCCGGAACAGATCCTGTCTCACGCTAACAAGCAGAGCGTGCTGATCAGCAGCCCTGCGCTACTCAAACGATTAAAACACGAGACAAAGTCTACGCATCTAGCGGGGGTATTCTCTTCTGGTGGCCCTTTACCTACCGAGTCGGCTCATCAATCACGAGGTCTGCTTGGGCATTTACCTATCGAAGTGTTTGGCAGCACAGAAACCGGCGGCATCGCGTTTCGTCAGCAACAGAGCGTTCAAACACCTTGGCAGCTTTTTGACTGTATTAAGGCCAGTCTCAATAGTGAGAATTGCATTAAGTTATTGTCGCCGTACATCGACAAAAACAACTGGTATCAAACCGCAGACGAGTGCGAAATGGTCTCAGATAATCAATTTATATTGAAAGGCCGAACCGACCGAGTGATCAAGATAGAAGAAAAACGAGTATCACTGGTTGAAGTTGAAAAGCGACTGGAGCAACTACCTTGGATAAGCGAGTGTGTGGTCATTCCCTTTGAAGAGCCTGAACGCTTAATCTTGGCGTCAGTTTTGGTATTATCAGAGGAAGGCCAAGCGACTCTCGCAACCATGAGTAAAGGTAAATTCTGGTTAATGTTACGTTCAGAACTCAGAAAATGGTTAGAGCCAATCGCTATTCCAAGAAAGTATCGTGTTGTTGATGAGATCCCCCTCAACAGCCAAGGCAAGCGACTAACCTCTCACATAGAGCAGCTCGTCAAATCATAAAAATCACTGGTCGCATTTTATACTGAGATTATCTTTTATATTTTTGTCAGAAGACCCATTTTAGCCCAAGGATTCTAAGCACACGCTATGGATAAGAGAAAACCAAACGTCATTGCTGTTGACACTGTAGAGAAAGAATCGACCCTGACACTCCATGTTACCGGAGACATCACCGATTTTAAGGGGCACTTTAAGAGCTTCCCTATTCTTCCCGGTGTGACACAAATTGACTGGGCACTTCACTATGCTGTCCAAGAGTTAAATGTCCCTGGTTACTTTAAAGGTATGGAGGTCATCAAATTCCAAGAGCCTATCCTTCCTGACGCCACAATCCAGCTATCACTCAAATGGGATGCTGACAAAGACAAGCTGAGCTTCAGCTACACCTCAAACAGCGGTGAACAGACCCACTCTTCAGGAAAAATGAAGCTGGGAGAGAAAAGTGAATAGCGCTCCTGCTGAGACTGCTTCTCAACACGTAACAAAAGAAAGCGACTACAAAGCTTGCTTCCTAATTCCGTGCTTTAACCACGGCGAAACCATGCCTGCAGTGGTGTCGTCACTCCATCATTTTGAGTTGCCGATCATCATCGTTGACGATGGCAGTGAACTCACCACGAAACAGTTTCTGGCTCCCTTAGTAGAGAATTCAAACGTAACCTTGGTGACGCTTGAGCAGAACCAAGGCAAAGGCGGTGCCGTAAAGGCTGGCATCAAGCGAGCACAGGAGCTCGGCTTTAGTCATGCCATTCAGATTGATGCTGACGGTCAACATGACCTAGACGCCCTACCCGCATTAATCGAAGCGTCACAAGCTAAGCCCCAGCGCCTGATCTCAGGTCAGCCTGTCTATGACGATAGCGTACCGAAGGCAAGGCTCTACGGGCGCTACGCGACACATATTTGGGTGTGGATAGAAACTCTATCTCTCTCAATTAAAGACAGCATGTGTGGCTTTAGAGCGTATCCAATCGATAAGACACAAACAGTACTGAATAAATACGATGTCGGTTCGAGAATGGACTTCGATATCGAGATTCTGGTTCGCTTATACTGGGAAGGTTGCGACATTGACTTCATTGAGACGCGAGTCATCTACCCTGAAAATGGTGTCTCTCATTTCGATGCGCTGTGGGACAACGTAAAAATCAGTTGGATGCATACTCGACTGTTCTTCGGCATGCTGCCAAGAGCCCCTAAGCTGATTGCTCGTCACTTCAAATCAGATTCTGAAGATCACCCAACGACTTCGACACAATTTTCAGAAAGCAATCAGGCGCAGCAAATACCAAATAGCACTGAACAGCCTCATTGGTCCAGAACTCAAGAGCGCGGCACAGTTCTCGGTATCAAACTGTTGTTAGCTGTGTACTCACTATTAGGCCGAGGTGTATTCAACCTAATTTTGCGCGGTGTGATGCGTTACTACCATTTGACAGGCAAACGCGCGCGAAACGCTTCTGAGCAATACCTATTCCAGCTTAAGACATACGCAGAGCAACAGAATATTGAGTTACCCGCTGAATTAACCAGTTATAACCACCTGCTTTCGTTTGGCCACACCATGCTAGACAAATTAGCCGCATGGAAAGGTGATTTCTCAGTCGATAACCTGACTATTCATGGTCAAGAGCAATTCGAAAGTATGGTGGAAAACCAGCAAGGTGTGCTAATCCTGGGTTCTCACCTTGGTAATATCGAGTTGTGCCGAGCTTTGGGACGTCGACACTCACACATCAAAATCAATGCGCTGGTCTTCACGGAACACGCCGAACGCTTTAATTCGGTGATGAAAGCAGTAAACCCACAATCTGATTTAAACCTGATTCAGGTGACATCGATGGGCCCTGATACCGCCATCTTGTTGCAACAAAAATTGGAGCAAGGTGAATGGATTGTGATCGTTGGCGATAGAACCTCCACCAGCAAAGAGAGTCGCTCAGTATGGGCAGAGTTCTTGGGTAAAGAAGCTCCCTTCCCTCAAGGGCCATTTATGTTAGCCTCTGTTCTCAAAGCGCCAGTATTCTTACTGTTTGGCCTACGAGATGACTCACAAACCAAACCGCATTTTAATGTCTATTTTGAGCATTTCAGCGACAAGATAGAGCTACCAAGGAAGACTCGCGAACAATCTTTACAGCAAGTCGTGCAGAAATACGCAGACCGACTTCAGCACTACACACTGAAAGCACCGCTTCAGTGGTACAACTTTTTTAACTTTTGGACATTGAGCAAGCACCATGACGAAAAAAAATCCAAATAGCATCACCTTTGGTGCCGAACGCCTCACGATTGAGGATGTTGTCGCTATTTCACAAGGCGCAAAAGCCTCGATGAACTCAAGTAATGAGTTCACATCAAAGATCGACCGCGGTGTCGCTTTTTTAGAACGCCTATTGAAAGAAGAAGGCGTGATCTATGGTGTGACAACGGGCTACGGTGACTCATGTACCGTTGCAATTCCGCCAAACCTTGTTGATGAATTACCACTGCATCTAACGCGCTTTCATGGCTGTGGTTTAGGCGAAATACTGTCTCATGAGCAAGCTCGTGCCGTATTAGCGACACGTCTTTGTTCATTGTCACAAGGTGTCTCTGGTGTGACGCACGATTTGCTCAACCAGATCGTCACTCTGATCAATCAAGATATCTCACCGCGTATTCCTCAAGAAGGATCGGTTGGTGCCAGTGGTGATTTAACGCCGCTGTCTTATCTGGCAGCTGCCCTGATTGGTGAGCGCGATGTCATCTACAAAGGTGAAGTTCGCCCTACTAGTGACGTTTACAAAGAGCTAGGGATTAACCCTATCAAGCTTAAGCCAAAAGAAGGCTTAGCATTGATGAATGGCACGTCAGTAATGACGGCTTTAGCTTGTATCGCCTACAAACGTGCAGAATACCTAGCTCAGCTGTCGACTAAGATCACCGCAATGGTGTCTGTAGGTATGCAAGGCAACGATTTCCATTTCGATGAGGCGCTGTTTGCAGTGAAGCCTCATCCGGGTCAACAGCAAGTTGCTGCATGGCTACGTGATGACTTACAAGCAGATCGCCCGCCACGCAACAGTGATCGCTTACAAGATCGTTACTCACTGCGTTGTGCTCCACATGTGATTGGTGTGGTTCAAGACTCTCTGCCTTGGCTACGCCAAATGATTGAGAACGAGCTCAACAGCGCTAACGATAACCCAATTATCGATGGCGACAATGAGCGCGTACTGCACGGTGGACATTTCTACGGTGGCCACATCGCAATGGCAATGGATACACTAAAAACAGCGGTAGCCAACCTTGCAGACCTACTTGATCGACAAATGGCGCAGTTGATGGATTACAAGTTCAACAACGGCTTGCCATTTAACCTAACCGGTGCTGAAGGCGAACGTAAACCAATCAACCACGGTTTCAAAGCGGTACAGATTGGCGTTTCAGCTTGGACAGCAGAAGCATTAAAACACACCATGCCAGCAAGCGTGTTCTCTCGTTCAACCGAGTGTCACAACCAAGACAAAGTCAGCATGGGCACTATTGCGGCTCGTGACTGCTTACGCGTTCTTGAACTGACTGAACAAGTAGCGGCAGCATCACTTCTGGCGGGGACACAAGCGCTTGAGCTTCGTAAACGCCACAATGAGCTTGATGAGCACCACATGAGTGAAAACCTAAAGCACATTCGCGACGAAGTGCTTAAAGAGTTTGAATTTATCGTAGAAGATCGACCACTTGAAGGCGATCTACGCCACTTCATTGCTCGTATTCAAAGTCAACACTGGTCACTTTACTCCTAGAGTAGCTAACCCTTTACGCAATATTGTTGAGAGCGATTTATGTCTGAAATCCTTCATCCATTAAAATCAGAGGTTACTTTAGTAACCTCATTCCAAGATGCCGACCCAATGGGCGTGATCTACCATGGCAACTACTTCCGATTTTTTGAAGAAGTTAGGCGCATCATGATGGATAAGATTGAGTACAACTACCATGAGATGAAGGATTCGGGCTACATGTGGCCGATCATCGACACGCGCGTAAAGTACATCAAAGCAATACCGTTTAATCATCAGATCACGGTATCCGCTAAGTTAACTGAATGGGAAAACCGCTTGCGTGTTGACTACGAAATTCACGATGCCAACACCGGTGCTCGTATGACACGCGCTCACACCATGCAGGTTGCAGTAACCATTGAAGAGCAAGAGATGTGTTTTGCTTCGCCGAAGGTGTTTACCGATAAAGTCGAACGCTGGCATCAATTTGGCTGCTTACCCCAATCAGCTGAGCAGCAACCAAACGACCAACAATCAGACCCATCTCAAGTATCTAACACACAGCAGCAGGTGAAACATGAGTCTGTTTAAACACGGCCGTAAGCAAATCAGTATCGCACTGCTAGGGCTTGCTTCAATGATGGCTAGTCACTTTGCTGGCGCTAGCGAGAACACAAATGCTGTCGGTTCTATTACAGAACTACAAACCGTGTTAAGCGAAAATAGTATCGTTCGTGGTGAGTTTACTCAAACACGCAACATGGAAATGTTCGCCCAACCTCTAACATCACAAGGTACTTTCCTGTTAGACAAGTCGAATGGTTTACTTTGGACACAAGCGACCCCCTTCCCTGTGAGCTTAGTGCTAACCGATAACAAACTGAGCCAAAGGTTTGCAGATCAACCCGCTAAAATCATCACCGACAAAGAAAACCCGATGGCGTTTTATTTCAGCCATATCTTCTTGTCAGTGTTTCATGGGGATACGCAAAAGCTTCAAGAGCAATTCTCACTTTCATTTGAACCAGCAACTGCGAAAAATTCTGATGAAAGTGCAAACTCAAGTTCAGAAGACACACGATGGACACTCACTCTAAAGCCAAAGAATGCACCAATGAACGCGGTGTTTGAAGCCATCACGCTGCAAGGACAAGATGACATTGAACGTATCGAACTTAGAGAAGTTCGTGGAGACAGCACAGTGATCGAATTTAGCCAGTTAAGTCATCTACCGGAAGTATTATCAGATGCTGAAGCGCAACAATTCCAATTCTAGCCTAGCCCTTGCTTGGCTTGTTGTCGTAATACTGTTTAGCGGATTGTTGATCAAACAATTCGCTTTTTCTTCGTCAGTACCCATTGAAAGCAACATCATGAAATTGCTGCCTGAAAACCAGCAAGACCCCATGGTAGAACAAGCCTTTCAGCAGATATCCAGCTCGATGAGCGAGCAAGTGGTCTTTATCATAAGTGCCTCCGACGTCGAACAAGCCATGACAGCGACTGACGCTTTTGAAAAAAAACTTAACCAAAGAGCTTTCTCAAGCCAGCCAACTCTGTTTAAGCAAGTTCAAGGAAAAATCAACGCCAGTACTCAAAGCCAGTGGAGCGACTTCTATTTTCGTCACCGAGCTCAACTGCTGACCCAACAACAAAAAGAGACGCTGACACACTCGCCGGATTCGCGAGCTCAATATGTCATTCAGTCTCTGTACAATCCGTTTTCAGGCGTCACTGCAGCAGAGCTATCTCTCGACCCATTTCTGCTATTTCGCGACTACATCAGTGCAGTTGGCGTTCAATCAAGCAACTTTGTTCTGAAAGAAGGCTACCTCACAGCCCAGTCTAATGAGCAAACTCATATTTTGGTCACGGCTACGCTGGCTGGCTCACCTTATAGCTTGGCGATTCAAGAACAACTTCCTGATCTTGATTCAATTGAGCGCGAAGTCGAAAAGCAGTTTGGCGTCAAAGTGCAGCATACTGGTGTGGTGTTCTACGCAAATTACGGCACCGAAAGCGCAAAATCAGAAATCAGTACTATTGGTTTGGGCTCATTAGCCGGTGTTATTTTATTGGTGTGGCTGACGTTTCGTAGTGCCCTACCACTTGCCTTATCCTTGCTTTCCATCAGCACTGGGTTGTTGGTTGCTCTTGCAAGCACCGTCGCTATCTTCGGCAAAGTTCACCTATTTAGTTTGGTGTTCGGTGCCAGCTTGATTGGCGTATCCATCGACTACTCTTTTCATTACCTAACCGATCGTTTGGCGGCGGGTAATCAATGGCAAAGCGACAAAGGGTTGAAACATATTATCGTTGCGATCACCTTGGGTCTGATCACCAGCTTGATTGGCTACCTAGGTTTGTTGGTGGCACCTTTCCCGGGTTTACAGCAACTTGCTCTGTTTTCGTCGATTGGACTGATCGCAGCTTACGCCAGTGTGGTGTGTTGGTATCCCGTTTTAGCGGCAAAACCAAGTCAAGAACGCCCGCTTCCCTTGTCGAAACTTTGGCATACTTGGTTAAGTCTCTGGAGCAACCAAAAGTTTAGAATTGGCTTACCATTAATAGTGACTGTCGTTAGCTTGATATCACTCAGTCAAATTCGCTACGACGACGATATTCGCCAACTTCAAGCGATGCCTGATCAACTCAAACAGCAAGAGCAAGCCATTACTGAGATATCAGGATTAGGCAGTGGCCAAAATATGCTGCTGGTGACCGCTAAGAGCGATCAAAAGCTACTCAAAAAACTGGCAGAAATCACCACAAGCTTAGACTCTTTAATCGATAGCCAAGGTATCTCAGGATATCGCAGCATCAATCAGCAGTTGTTAAGTAAACAAGACCAGCATGATAACTATCAATTGGTTGAACAACTCTATCGCCAGCAAAGCCATATCTTACAGAACACTCTTGGTTGGCCTAGCTTTCCAGAATTACCTAAGTTCGAAGCAATCACGGTATCTGGGTTTTTGGAATCACCGGTGTCAGAACCTGTTCGACCACTTTGGTTAAAACCTATCGATGGACAAGCGGCGTCAGTCATTTTGATCAAAGACGTCACGAATTCAGAATTGTTCTCTCAATGGCTCGATTCAAGCTTTGCTCAGCAACAAGGCGTTAAATACCTGAATAAAGCCGATGAAATCTCCGCTCTCTTTGCGGAATATAGAGTCAAGATCACCGAGCTATTATTGATAGCTTTGGCCGCTATTGGAATGGTGTTAGGTTGGCGCTACGGTGTGAAGCAAAGCCTATTAATGCTGTTGCCTTCATTAATTGCCGGAGTCGCTGGTTTAGCGATAACGGGCATTTTAGGCTCAACGTTAAACCTGTTTAATCTGCTGGGCTTGATTCTGATTTTAGGGATTGGTATCGACTATACCCTCTTCTTTGCTGAACAGAAGAAATCACTAAGCACCTTATTAGCGATTACTTTGTCAGGCCTCACAACGCTACTCTCATTTGGCTTATTGTCACTGAGTCAGACTCATGCCATTCATAGCTTCGGTGTTACCGTCCTAACTGGTATTTTCGTCGCGTGGTTGCTTTCGCCACTTGCAATCAACAACCAACAAGCAGCGGAAAAATCAAACTCTCGAGAGGCTTTTAGATGAACAAAACAATCAAGATAGCGCTCGCCGTTGGATTGGGCTTACTACTCAGCGCTTGTTCGATGGTGTCTCAACAGCCTACAGGCGCAAGTGTCGCAATCGACAAAGACACAGAGCTCGCCTTGCCGCTGCCTGCTGAACTGGGATACTCATTTACGGCAAGTCAGCTGATCAGCGCAACATGGCAAGATGATACGCAGCAACTTCCTGTTCAAGTCGAAGTCACATCAGACAAAGTCGTGTTGGCGGGTTTCTCCTCTTGGGGTACTCGCATTCTATCGCTGCAATACCAAAACCAAACGATTGATACTCAAGTTCTATCTGGTCTTGGCGCTATCCTGCCGCTACCCGAGCAAGTACTATTTAATTTGATGCTGACTCTATGGCCAGTTGAAGCATGGGCTCAACCTTTACAAGACATCGGTTGGTATTTGGTCGATACCGAAAACAGCCGCACCGTATTTGATGAAAACCAACAGCCAATCATTAAAATTGATTACCAAGCAGAGCCCGGAACACACAAAACCGCAGGCAACATTGTTTTCAAGCATTTGATTCAAGGCTACACCATCACGATACAAACGTTGAACTCAACGATTGTCGATAACCCAAGTAAGAGCTAAACATCATGCCTATTTATATCCAAGACTGTGGTTTCCACTCCGCATTAGGCTCAAGCGTTGCTGACATTCATGGTTGCCTCAAAGGCGAGCATGAATCAAGCATGGTTGAAGTGAGCGACATGCTAAACGACGGTAAGCCGACGGTCGTTGGTAAGGTGGCTGGCGAATTACCAGAAATCCCATCAGAACAAGCGGAATACGCCACTCGCAACAATCAACTGGCGTTATCGGCTGTTAATCAAATCAAAGACTCTATCGAGCAAGCAAAATCACAATTTGGTGCCGATAGAATTGCTGTAGTTATCGGCACAAGCACCTCGGGAATTTCTGATGGTGAAACGGCGTTTAAACACAAACTAGAACATGGCTCTTTCCCCGAAGATTTCCACTATTCAAAACAAGAGCTAAGCAACACCTCTGAGTTTGTTAGCCAACATTGTGCATTAACCGGGCCAAGCTATGCGATATCGACCGCTTGCTCATCAAGTGGCCGTGTATTTGTTACTGCCCAACGTTTATTAGATTCAGGAATGGCTGATGCTGTGTTGGTTGGAGGTGTCGATACACTATGTAAACTGACGCTCAATGGCTTTCATGGTCTTGAAGCGCTATCAACCACACATTGTAAGCCTTTTAGCGCCTCTCGTGATGGCATCAACATCGGAGAAGCAGCGGCATTTATGTTGCTTAGCAAGACAAAACCAACCGCTACTAATACAACTCAAAGCACTTCGAATATAGCCCTATTAGGCTATGGAGACAGCTCCGACGCACACCATATTTCAGCGCCCCACCCTGAAGGGAATGGCGCAGAGCAAGCAATGAGAAAGGCGTTAGGT
>NZ_JBFRSN010000464.1:0-2768 GCF_041473595.1 Vibrio sp. 10N.222.46.A1 | reverse complement strand
GATAGAGATCGACGTGAAGAACTCAAGTACCGCAGAAGACAAGAAAGCGATTTTCAACACATCCATGGTGCGCGTTCTGAACACTTCAGATGCACCTTTAAGTACTTCTGTTTCAGCGTTGGTGCGATCAAATAGACGAATGGTTGTCATTGACTGCAAACGGTCGTAAAAGTGACCTGAAAGACGCTGCAGCGCTTTGAAGTTTTTACGGTTTGCATCGGCCGCTTTCATACCAACAAGTGCCATGAACATCGGCACCAGTGGAGCCGTAATCAAGAAGATCAGTCCTGCTGCCCAGTTTATTGGGAACACCACAACCAAAATAATGAATGGAATCATTACCGATAAAGACATCTGAGGAAGGTAACGAGAGAAGAAGTCTTGCATGTCTTCTACTTGTTCTAACAACAGCGTTGCCCACGTACCGGCAGGTTTACCTTTAATGTAAGCAGGGCCTAACTCACGTAATTTATCTAGGATGAGTTGCCTGATGTAGACGCGGATTTGTTCACCACAGCGATAACCTGCGATTTCACGTCCCCATGTACAGCCAGCACGGCCAACGACCGATAATGCCAAGCCTGCGAAATGACCAACCAGTTCAGATTTATCGACATTCTCGATGATCAGCTGGTGAAGAATAGAGGCGAGAAGAGCTGCTTGAGCAATTAAAAACACGCTTGAAAGTACGCCAAGGCTAATCGCAATCATAAGCCAGCGTTTCGCTAACTTACTCTGTTGCTTAAGCCACTTGTTCAAGCTGCGTTGTTTTTTCTTATCCATTATGAAGGCTTAATGATAATTATTATTTGTTGAGGGCGGCTAGTATACAAAAGAAAGCCCAGTGGATATACCACTGGGCTCTAGGGATTTACAACAAAATGTGATGACGCCCTGCATCTACTGAGGCGAGAGCACCGATAATCAAATCTGCAATCTCAGATTTACTTATCGTTAAGGCCATCTAGGAAGCGCTCAGCATCCAGTGCAGCCATACAACCTGTACCAGCAGAAGTGATTGCTTGGCGGTAGTTGTGGTCCATTACATCACCTGCAGCGAACACGCCTGGGATGCTGGTTTGTGTTGCGTTACCTTCAAGACCAGACTGTACGATGATGTAATCATCTTTCATGTCGACTTGGCCTTTGAAAATTTCAGTGTTTGGTTGGTGACCGATAGCAATGAATGCGCCCATTACTTCGATATCTTCCGTTTTGTCAGACTGAGTATCTTTAATGCGAACGCCAGTTACGCCCATATCGTCGCCTAGAACTTCGTCTAGCGTGCGATCAGTGTGAAGAACAATGTTGCCGTTCTCTACTTTGTCCATTAAACGTTTCACTAGGATCTTTTCAGCGCGGAACGTGTCACGACGGTGAACTAAGTGAACTTCAGACGCGATGTTAGACAGGTAAAGTGCTTCTTCAACAGCGGTGTTACCACCACCCACAACTGCAACTTTCTGGTTGCGGTAGAAGAAACCATCACACGTTGCACAAGCAGAAACGCCACGGCCTTTGAATGCTTCTTCAGAATCTAAACCTAGGTACTTAGCCGATGCACCCGTTGAGATGATCAATGCATCACACGTGTACTCGCCAGAATCGCCTTTAAGGCGGAAAGGGCGGTTTGATAGATCGACTTCGTTAATGTGGTCGAACAGGATCTCTGTTTCAAAGCGCTCTGCGTGCTCTTTCATGCGATCCATCAGTGCTGGACCCGTTAAACCTTCAGCATCACCCGGCCAGTTTTCCACTTCTGTTGTGGTTGTAAGCTGACCACCTTGCTGCATACCGGTAACCAGTACTGGGTTTAGGTTTGCACGAGCAGCGTAAACTGCAGCTGTATAGCCAGCAGGGCCAGAACCAAGAATCAATAAATTACAGTGCTTTACGTCGCTCATGAGGACTCCGAAATTGAAATTGTTTTTATTTATAATCGCTTAGGATTGTATGGAAAATATGGAGGCAATAAAAGGTTAAACAAGGGCTGAAGTGTAATTAATCGTTATAGTTTATTATTGTCAGCTCTGCTCGCACCAATACAACGGTGGTTTGACACCCAATGAGTCAGAAGATTGTTCTGGTTAAATTCTAAGATCGTAGTCAATATTAGTGGGCCACTACAGATATAGCCGTGACCACTGAAGTTGCTTGATTTTAGCCAAAATCAAGATCATGCTCGGTGACATGAAAATAACTCTATCCAATGAATAAAAAATTATGTTGATTAACCAACACGATACAACTCGCGATGGTATCAAAGCTGTATTCAATGCTAGTAACGGTTAGAGTCCTGAAGGAATTGCCGATGCACTGCTTACCCATGAAACAACGGTTAGACAGCATCTCAAAGACAATTCACTATCGAAGAAGCTCAAGCCTAAAAATGGTGGTTCAAGAAGTTACTTATCTGAGCAACAACCCCAAAGCTTGATTTGACACCTAACCGTGGGTACATATCATCATACGTAGAAGATTATTGCTCATGTTTTAACTGCTTATCGCGTGCAATATAGTGTTGTCGGGATGAATAAATGGTATCAGTTACAAAATGCCGAAAGGCGTGCCTCATAAGCTTGATGAAAATAAACAGAAAGCATTTATTGAGGCTTATGAAGTGCTCAAACCATCACCTTCAAGTTGATTTGACTGGTACTTCCACAAGTGGGGCTTGTGAAAGTACCAGTCAATATTGGTTACGGTTGTATTGGTGGAGGTGCTTGGAATAAATCATCAAGTGAATAGCGTTCAACAACTGTGACAAA
>NZ_JBFRSN010000463.1:0-2897 GCF_041473595.1 Vibrio sp. 10N.222.46.A1 | reverse complement strand
TTGAAGCACAAAGTAGACAATGTATGGCAAGGTATTAGCTGGGAACAATTTGGACAACAAATCGATACGCTTTCATTAGCGCTATTGGCTCAAGGATTGAGAGTTCAGGATAAGATCGGTATCTTCTCGAACAATATGCCTCAGTGGACTGTGGCTGACTTCGCATCCTTACAAGCGCGCCTTGTAACGGTACCAATCTACCCAACCAACACAGCGGCGCAGTCTTCTTACATTATCCAAAATGCGGATGTGAAGATCTTATTCGTTGGTGAGCAAGCTCAATTCGATGCGGCGGTTAGCCTTTTTGAAGAGTGTGAACAGCTAGAAGTTGTTGTGGCGATGTCTGATGATATCGATCTGCAAGGACATCGCTTTGCCGTCTCTTGGAAAGAATTCATGGCTCGTGGTGTTGAAGATCAGCAAGCTGAACTTGATGTTCGTCTTGCGGATGCCTGCATGGATGACTTACTGACGCTTATCTATACCTCTGGTACAACAGGCCAGCCTAAAGGTGTAATGCTTGATTACACTAATGTTGGCTATCAACTAAAAGGCCATGATGAGCGTCTCAGCTTAAGCAAAGACGACGTCTCATTGTGTTTTTTACCTCTATCACATGTATTTGAGCGCGCTTGGACTTTCTATGTCCTTTATAAAGGCGCAACCAACTGCTATTTGCAAGACACCATGCAAGTTCGTGATGCATTGAGTGATGTTAAACCAACGGTTATGTCTGCTGTTCCTCGCTTCTACGAGAAGATTTTCTCAGCGATTCACGAGAAAGTATCTAAAGCACCGTTTATTCGTAAAGTACTCTTTACTTGGGCGGTGAACATGGGCGCGAAGCTTTCTGTTTGTCATCAAGAAGGTCGTACACCATCATTCATGCTGAAGAAGAGCCATGCGCTTGCTGACAAGCTTGTGTTATCTAAACTGCGAGCTCTGTTAGGTGGTAACATCAACTTCATGCCATGTGGTGGCGCGAAGCTTGATGAAACCATTGGTCGCTTCTTCCACGCGATTGGTATCAATGTAAAACTTGGCTACGGCATGACAGAAACCACGGCAACAGTATCGTGCTGGGATGACCGTTGTTTTAACCCTGATTCGATCGGTATGTCGATGCCGGGCGCTGAAGTGAAAATTGGCGCTAAGGACGAGATTCTTGTTCGTGGCCCAATGGTGATGCGTGGCTACTACAAGATGCCAGAAGAGACAGCTAAGACATTTGACGAGCATGGTTTCCTAAAAACGGGTGATGCGGGTCATTTTGATGAAAATGGTAATCTATTCATTACTGATCGCATCAAAGAATTAATGAAGACTTCTGGCGGTAAGTACATTGCACCGCAAGTGGTGGAAGGCGCGATTGGTAAAGATCACTTTATCGAACAGATTGCTGTTATCGCTGATACTCGCAAATTCGTTTCTGCGCTGATTGTTCCTTGTTATGACTCGCTAGAAGTGTATGCCAAAGAGCTTAATATTAAGTATCACGACCGTGTGGAACTTGTTAAAAATCACCAAATAGTAGAGATGCTAGAGAAACGTGTGAATGACTTACAACAAGAGCTAGCGAAGTTTGAGCAAGTGAAGAAGTTCAAGTTGCTGCCAAAAGCGTTTTCTATGGATGATGGTGAGCTAACACCGACCCAGAAACTGCGTCGTAAGGTTATTAACGATAAGTATCAAGACGAAATCGAAGAAATGTACAACGAAAAGCCTAAAGATAAGTAGTTTTCTGTTTAGATAAATTTTCAGTTGTTTAAAAATCCCCCTACGAATGTGATTGCATTTTTAGGGGGATTTTTTGTATCTAATGACACAGCACAATGTGCGAAAGCGCACACCAACAAGCTCGCTGTTTATCGATAAATAGCGAACTGTTGAAATATTAAGTGCTTTTTTTTATCAAGTAGGCAGTGTTTAAACCTAGTGTGAAAGCCTGTATTGGGTTTTATTTGATGCTTTGAGCTAATAGTTGGTTTTTTGGCACAGTTGCCGAATAACAGGCGTTAGACCAGATGATAATAAAGCGTTAAAGTTGTTTCGTATTACTGTTTGTTGTTATCACAACAGACAGCCATAGCCGAAAAAGTGGAAGTATTTCGAATTAGGCTACGAATAAGCCCTAGACTATGAAAAACCAGCCCAACATGTTCACCAAATGTGATTGGAAACTGGTGAGGAGAGCAATATGACAACAAAACCTGAAACAGCCATGTCATCCGGCGCTGAAATGTTATCCGGCGCTGAGATGGTGGTGCAGTCTCTAATTGAAGAGGGTGTAGAACAAATCTTTGGTTATCCAGGTGGTTCTGTACTTGATATCTACGATGCGCTGCATGCTAAAACTGCTGAAATTAAACACGTATTAGTACGACACGAACAAGCCGCTACCCACATGGCAGATGGCTATACTCGTTCTACCGGTAAGCCGGGTGTAGTACTTGTGTGTTCTGGTCCAGGTGCGACCAATACCGTTACTGGTATTGCAACAGCCTACATGGACTCAATCCCAATGATTGTTATTTCTGGTAACGTACCAAATAACCTTATTGGTAACGACGCCTTCCAAGAGTGTGACATCGTTGGTGTATCACGCCCGATCGTTAAACACAGCTTCCTCGTTAAGAAAGCGGAAGATATCCCTGAAGTCGTTAAAAAAGCATTCTATATTTCAACGACAGGACGTCCAGGTCCTGTGGTTATTGATCTGCCAAAAGACATTTTAAACCCACAAATTAAGCTTCCTTATGAATACCCAGAAACGATCAAAATGCGTTCATATAACCCAACGGTTACGGGTCATAAAGGTCAGATCAAAAAGGCGCTAAAAGCCCTTCTTGAAGCGAAGAAACCGGTACTTTATGTCGGTGGTGGTGCGGTTATTTCTG
>NZ_JBFRSN010000462.1:0-1326 GCF_041473595.1 Vibrio sp. 10N.222.46.A1 | reverse complement strand
TGTCTACTTTGTGCTTCAAAGCTGTACGGTTGCCGCCTTGGGCAATTTGGTCACGAAGTCTTTTTACGATATGAAAATCTAAATTGGCCATCTCTTTACCTTTGGCTTACACCTGTAAGCTTTTTTGAGCGCACAAGTGTACCTCTGATCATGGAAAAGGCAACTGATGAAGCTCAAAGTTATAAGTAATAGTACGTCTCACGCTAAGTTTTCTATCAACAAAAATAGCAGGTACAAAAAAACCCCAAGCCAGACTCCTAGCTTAGGGCTTATAAATCATAGGAATTAGTGTCTAGTTAAGCGCCACTACTTCGCCACAGATCATCATTAACTGATCTCGTAACCAGATGTGTCCTTTGTCCTTTTCACTTGATTCGTGCCAGCTAAGGAAGCCAGAAATCGCCGCATTATCGAATGGGAAATCTAAAATCTGAAGCTGCTCTTTGTTTGCTGCATGTTCTACCATCCAACGAGGAGCGATTGTTACAAGTTCAGATTGACCAACAACGTAAAGAACGTTGCTCAAGCTCGTACCTTCGTAGAAAGGCGTGCAATCTAGGTCACGGTAAGCTTGCTCAGAGAAGCTACGTTGACCGTGAATGCGAGACAGTTTAGCGTGCTTTTCGTTAAGCAATTCTGCCGCTGAAACTTCACCGTTGATGCGTGGGTGAGAAGCAGAAGCGACCACAACCAATTCATCTTGGAAGATTTCAGTGCTTGAGAAACCTTGTTCATCAAAACGCGAGTAATCAATAACGAAGTCAATTTCTTGGTAACGCATGCGCTCAGAAAGTTGACGGTCAAATTCAGCATCCATGTGCAGATTAACGCTAGGTGCTTGGTCGTTGATTGTCGACATAATCTTAGGTGCAAAACGCATGTCGCAAGGGCTACAAATTGCAAGTTTGAACAAACGAGAAGACGACTCTGGTGAGAATACAGAACTTGGCAATTCGTTGCGTACTAACTGCAGCGCTTGGCGGATTGGGCCAAACAACTGACGAGCACGTTGAGTCGGTTGAATACCACGACCTTGACGCATGAATAGCTCGTCGTTGAACATTACTTTCAAACGAGCAACAGCATTACTTACCGCTGGCTGAGACATGCCCAGATTATGAGCTGCACGTGTAATATTTTGCTCTTGCATAACTGCATCAAATACAGTCAAAAGATTTAAGTCGACTCCACGAAGTGTGCTTTCCATTCTGTAGCTTGCAATTGCACTCATTGCGTCTTTTTTCTCTAACATTCAAGTTGCCTCTTGTCGGTTCGACAGGGTTAAATTGGTAATGGTGTGGGAATAGATAACCACTAATTCTTATA
>NZ_JBFRSN010000461.1:0-15138 GCF_041473595.1 Vibrio sp. 10N.222.46.A1 | reverse complement strand
TGACCCTTCTTAAGCCGAGGGTCACCTAGCCAACTGACGTTGTTAGTGAACCCATATTGTTCACACAAAATATATGACCAATCACCCTTTTGTGATTGGTTTTTTTTTGCCTGAATTTTGAGTTCTACTTGTTGGTATTACTTTTTATTAATTGTTATTACTACACTTATTATTAAGTGCAGTTAGCTAAAGCAAAACAAGCAGAGCACGACAATTTACTAATCATGCTCATACCATTCTTGCGCTAACACTCACCACACTTTGAGTAACAGCTTGGTTGGCGCGGGCATTCTCCACCTCGGGAGCAGATAAGCCTAGCCTCTGTCTCAATCCCACGTTCAATCCAATTTATATTTAGAATCTTGGCTATTGTCGTGAGGTCTTTCTTGATGTTACGCGGGATTACCACAGAGCCACCATTGTTAACGCATGATGCTTTAAGTTGCTCTGCAATGTCTCTTGAATTACCGCCTTGTGCATCAATTGCAGGGTTAAGGTCTATGCCAGCACACAATACGCGATTGTTACCTGCAGGATCCGTCATATTGATGGATTCACAACAGTAGATTCTTGGTTCATCACCCACATTTAAAATAGATATTTGAGCCGAACTCCCTGCGCGAGGTTCTGACAATCGACGAAACACAGCCCAATGTTGACATGGGTCGGCAACAGTTCTCATATTTCCCCAAGGCAGTGGAATCCCGTTCCCGCGGTACACCGCCTTGAGTTTCCCTGGCCCATAAGCATCAAAGTAGTGCCAGTGAGGGTAGGGCGATACTACCGTCATTCGACGCATAGCAACAGAGGGGGAAACCCCCGCTCTTTTGTGAACGTCGATTTCGTAACCAGTGCGGTCAAGCAACTGTCTAAATGGAACTTTGGGGCAAAGAAGTGCGCCAGCAAAGAAGCTAGATTCAAAGTCTCGCCATGCTTGAAGAATATCTTGAGAATTAAGTTGCGAAGAGCCTGAAACCTGGTTGTCGTCCCATGTGTTGTTGTTGCCGACCGACAACACACTCTTTAAGCCTTCTTTGCTATGCAGAATACAATGGCCAATATAGACCGATAAATCGTATTTCAGACGAGTGGGGTACTCTTTCAGGATTTCGTTTAAGAAGATTGTGCTAGGAGGTTCAAAGAACGAAGTGACTAGCTGTTTGGCATTAATTCCGAGTTCATCAACAACGTCTTTCGGTGTGCGTGTTACCCAACGGATGTTAATTTCTAGGCTTCTAGCGATGTCTATCAGATCTTCTACGCTGAGGTTAAGACGTTTTAAGCCAACTTCTTCCGCTGCGCGCTCAAGGTCAGGGAAGTGGTTCTGATTGCTTTCTTGGTGTGCTCGAATTAAGAGGTGTGCAAACTGGCGGCCTGAGATCCCCGTTTGAGATAGCATCTCTGGAATTGCAATTTGCAGGATGTCGTTGGAGAAAAGAAAGCTAGGCTCGAGTGCCATGCCACTTATCCCACCACGATTCCCTTTATCAGGAGCAATGGCTTGTTGTTCAGATTCGTCGTCAAGGAACCAGGTTGGGTTCTTCTGAAAGACCTGCGCGATTACTTCTAGCATATCGATGCTTGGGACGCGCTTTCCACGTTCAATCATTGAAAGGTAAGAAACGGAAGGTGCGTATTCTGGGTTGATTCTAATACAACGCGCAGACAGATCTTCCATCGTTAAATGGTTACGTTTTCTTAGGTTACGTATTTTCGTACCTAGGAAATGAGACTGACGAACTAAACTTTTTGACAAGGCCATATTTGTAAAATTCACATTGTAAAATTTTTGTTGTGAAATTGTAGGCAAAAAAGCGCTAGTCTACAAACTAAGCAATTCACAAAATGACAAATAAGTTAAACGTTAGTTTGGAATAATTGCTCTAGGACACATTTTTGCTATAAAAATCGGTGAATGTTCACCGGGTTGGTCAAGAGGGAAAGACTATGAATATGCTGACATTCGATAAAACAGAAATCCAAAAACAAACAAAACCATTTATCGCTGAAGCTGTCTTTGCCGTGGAGACTATCAGTGCCAAACAGCAAACTGAGAAGCAACTCAAAGCGAAGCAACTGCTAGACAGATTGTTCCCATTAGAGAACGGCTCACATCAAGATGTAACGAGCTATGTAGTTGATTACCGTCATATCATGGCTTATTTCAAAGATGGCCAACACAGCGGTCTAAAGCACCCTAAGCAGTTTGTAGCTTACATGGGTGAGAAGTGTGACCCAGACTCAATCTTGTTCCGAGATAGCAGTGGAAGCCATTTAGAAGTGATGTTTGGTTGTCATAAAGGGACGGGGTGTATTGAATTGGTCGATATCGATGATATTCAGTTAGAGTCGTGCACCACGTTTGGCCAGTCGCCAATGGAAGCGGTACAAACGAATACTGAGCGTCAAGGCATCACTACAGCAATACGTCACTGGATCAGCTTAGTTCAAGGTGATGAGAAGGGCAAACCAAAAGCATGCAGCGAAGACAAAGAGTTCCGAGCTAAGAGTGGTGAAGATTACTGTCTTAACTATTGCTACGCCCTTTAATGTCACAGCTACATCTTTGGTTTTTATGAAAGATGTAGAGCCAGTGTAGTGCTAAACACTCTGAATGTATTTAGCATTAAACACTGACGACTATGCATAAACGACAAAGCCCCAACGATTAACCTACTGGTTATTGATTGGGGCTTTTTGCTTTCGATGTTAATTGCGAGTCTATTTTTGAGTCTAGAGCTTAGTAAGTACGCCGTTTAACTGTAATTTTTTTAGATGATTGCAGATTACAGCGGCATCACTCTATTTCGACCAAGTGACTTCGCTTCGTAAAGTAGCTTATCAGCGCGTTCGATCAGTGATTGTGCCGATTCACCGGGTTCAAGTTCAGCAACACCAAACGATGCGGTGATACTACCTACCTGTTGCCCGCTACGACGATCTTTAATCGATAGCTTTTCTAGAGAGCGGCGGTTGGTGTCAGCAAGCTGGCGTGCAATGCGTAATGATTTGTTTGGCACGATTATCGCGAACTCTTCACCACCAAATCGGTAAGCAGAAATACCTTCACGGCACATTTGTTTTAATTTGCGCGCAATGCCTTTAAGAACCATGTCACCAAATAGGTGGCCATAAGTGTCGTTGAAGTTTTTAAAATGATCGATATCGAGAAGAATCAAACACAGAGGTTGTTTCGCTTCACACAGGGTTTCTATATCACGGTCGAAAGAGCGACGGTTATAGAGTGTCGTTGTGCTGTCAAAGAGTGCATCTTTCTGCACTTCTACCAGCTGAGATTTTAGCTTAGTGATTTCTGATGTTGCAGAATTCAACTGAGAATTTAAAAATTGAGTAGAGTGACGAATATGACGAGATTCAGAAACTAACTGACGAACTAAAGACATGACTTCATCGATCGATAAACTTTCATTGTCAACGCGGGCCAAATCCTCGAAGCTTTTATCAATCATCTCAGAAAAAGCAGAGGTATCGGTCAGTGTGTCATTCATCGAATTCGAAACTTCCGAGACCAACAACTCTAAATTAGCGCGGAGGTCATTGATATTCGTTTCAGACTTGCTAGCAACATAATTATTGTAAAGCTGCTCACCAACGGCTGGAGGACAAATGCCATAGTATTCCAAGATACCATCCATGTCTTTAGTCAGCTGTGGGATAGCATTGTCAACATAGGTGTACCAAAGTGCGTAATTTGCAGGTGTAGTAGACACCCGGTTCTTCATCATAAGAGGCACCGCTTTTTTTAGATTTGCGGTGGATTTTTGAAATTCGTCTTTTTTCATGATTTTTACTGCAGATACCAAACTAACTAAGCCACTGCGACCAAGATTAGCGGATTTTACCGATCTTTGCTTTAAAAATTATATAATTAATGGATGAGGATTGGGTAAACAACTCATTTTCATTATGGAAATCGATTGCATATTTATATCGAATAATAAATAGGGTGTTATTTGACCAAAGAGGAGTGGTCCGGTTGGGTGGGGGCGGCTGTTGGTGAGGGGGGCTGTAATACCAATCGCGGTCAATAATGGGTTAGCCAAGCTTGTTCAAACACTCTGCCGAAAAATGGGTAATACGGGTGAGTGTGGAAGAGGTAGTAACTCAGTGGAAGTTTATTTCAGGCATAAAAAAGCGCCGATAAAAATCAGCGCTTTAAAATTCTTTTTAGCTAAAAGCTAATTATTGAGCAACAACGTTTGCTGCTTGTAGGCCTTTTTGACCGTTTTCAACTTCGAAAGAAACCTTTTGGCCTTCTTTCAGAGTTTTGAAACCTTCAGAAGCGATAGCACGGAAGTGTACGAATACGTCAGCGCCGCCGTTGTCTTGAGAAATGAAACCGAAACCTTTCTCTTCGTTAAACCATTTTACAGTGCCAGTATTTGTGTTAGACATAATTTGTCCCTTATTCATAAATTTTCTAAATTGTTGATTGCATTACTGCAATGCGCTGATAATTGAATTATTTAATATTGCTAAGAAATAAGGAAAAACTACTTACAAAAACGGGTAACGATTTTACATGTCATTTTTTACTATTCATCTAACTTAAATAACTCCGGCTAACAGAGCGAGTGCATGTTAACACAGTCTTTCGGGTTGTACACTCATTGATTGATAAATCAGCGAGTTTTTTTGTCATGTTGCGCTTGTTAACAAAAACTACCTACAACAGCTGATAGGTTTATAAAGTTACACGCCATGACAAAGTAAAAAGGAAGCCTAAGCCTCCTTTTCTTCGTTAGTATAGACGATATTATCGTTTGAAGTTGATATCTTCAGTCTTATCTAAGTTAATTTTAGTCTTAGCTGGTTGAGTCTCTGCGATTATTTTTCCGTGGCGAATAGAGTACTGCACTGGAACTTGGCGACGTACTGCATCAAAACCGTTATCTGCAGGAAGAATTAGTAAGCTTCCTGGCTTACCTTCTTCAATGCCGTAGTTGTCTTGGATATGCAGTGTGCGTGCTGAGTTCTTGCTGATCAAATCAAGTGAGGTGTTGATTTGGTCGTAGCCCATCACTTGCGTTACGTGCAGTCCCATGTGCAGAACTTGAAGCATATTCGCTGTACCCAGTGGGTACCATGGGTCAAACACATCATCGTGGCCGAAACACACATTGATATTTGCTGCGAGCATCTCTTTAACACGCGTTACGCCACGACGTTTCGGGTAGTCGTCGAAGCGACCCTGTAAGTGAATGTTCACTAACGGGTTAGCCACGAAGTTGATACCAGACATCTTCAATAGACGGAACAAGCGAGATGCGTAAGCACCGTTATAGGACCCCATCGCTGTGGTATGGCTTGCCGTTACCTTCTCACCCATTTCGAATTTGTGCGCAAGGGCTGCCAGCGTTTCAACGAAGCGAGATTGCTCATCGTCAATCTCATCACAGTGAACGTCGATCAGGCAGTCGTACTTGCGTGCAAGCTCGAACACGTAATGCAGAGATTCAACCCCGTATTCACGAGTGAATTCAAAGTGAGGGATAGCACCGATAACGTCAGCGCCGATCTTCACGGCTTCTTCAAGCAACTCTTTGCCGTTAGGGTATGAAAGAATGCCTTCTTGAGGGAATGCAACGATTTGGATGTCGACCCACTCTTTCATCTCTTCGCGGACTTCAACCATCGCTCTTAACGCCACTAACGTTGGGTCTGACACATCAACGTGTGTACGCACGTGTTGAACCCCGTTAGCTATCTGCCATTTCAGTGTTTGCTTGGCACGAGACTTTACGTCTTCGATTGATAATAATTCTTTACGCTCAGCCCAACGCTCAATACCTTCAAACAAGGTACCAGAGATATTCCAGTTAGGCTCACCAGCTGTCTGAGTCGTGTCTAGGTGAATGTGCGGTTCACAGAAAGGAGAAACAACAATGCCGCCTTCTGCATCAAGAGTTTCGCCCTGATGGTTGATTTGCGCGTCATTATCGAGAATGCGAGAAAATTGACCATTTTCAATCAGAATTTGTTTCAAGCCCTCTTGGTCTTGAAGTTTCGCGTTCTTGATTAATAAGGTTGTCATAGTGTGTCCTTAAGCGGCCTGAGATTTCAGAGCTTTTTTGTTCAATAGAGGATTTAGCACGAGGTAACTGATTGCACCACCAAACACGGCATTCAAAGGAACGATGCCAGGTAGGAAGTGACCAGCGGCTACGCCTGTTGCTACCGCGATAATGCCAGCCCAGTTAACGGTTTGGAACTCTGCATTTGCAAAATCTTTGTAACGTTTACGGTTCGCGAAGAAGTCGGCGATGATTACGCCACCAATGGGTGGAATCGCTAACGAAAGGAAGGTTAACCAACCAACGAAGTTGTTGTATAACCAAAGCGCGAAAATCGTACCGATAATGCCGTTAATGATAGACATTGTAGTACTTGAGCGACCTGTGATGTTAGATAAACCCAGACCTGACGCATAAAGTGCATTTTCATTGGTTGTCCAGATATTCAAGCCAAGCACGATGATGGCTGGAAGCAGTAGACCTTGCGCGATCATCACATCTGAAATATCAGCCTGACCGGTTGCTGCTGCGCCTGCTGCGCCGAAGATAAACATCAGCGAGTTACCGATGAAGAACGCGACCATTGTAATTAACACGGCGCTTGCTGGCTTTTTACCGAAGCGAACGAAATCGGCAGTCAACGTACCTGCACTTACAAACGAACCTACAACCATTGCTAGTGCCATTGAGAAGTCCATTGGCGTCTCTGGCTTAATCAGCTGCAGTTGCTCTAGTCCACCAACACTGTCTACGGCTGTTAGTACTGAGTAACCACCCAAAATTGCAATCGCGGGCACCGCAATTGCTGAAAGCACCATTAGCGCTTTAATACCGAAGTACACCGTACCTGTCATCAAAAGGCCTGACACAATAATCAAGGTGTTGGTATCAATGCCTGTGGCTTTCTGTACCGGAATTGCGAACATGGCAACGCCTACACCAAACCAGCCGACTTGTGTACCACCAAGTAGAGCAGAAGGAAGCCATGAGCCTTTAGTACCAAAAGAGAAACGAGCAAGGAGATGAGTAGAGAGGCCAGTAGATGAGCCGATGTAGCCAAGAAAAGAAGTGTAAATACCAAGAATTAGGTTACCGATGAGAACGGCGAGGAAGAAATCGTTGAAAGAAAGACCTGTCCCGAGTGAACCACCTGTCCACATACTTGCAGAGAAGAAAGTGAGTCCAAGCATTACCATGGTGAGTGAAGCAACTCCTTTCCTAGCCGATGTTGGAACCGGCCCAAGACTGTAGTTATTATCCGCAGCCATTTTTTACCTCCGCAATTGTTCAAAATTAAAATTAACGGTCGCCGTATTGCAGGCAAACGTGCGCATTATCGTGATATAAATAACATAGTCAATGCTAGTTTTATCAATAAGCCATCTATTAAGGCGGTTATGTTAAAAATAGACATTTAAAACATAAGGTTACTTTTCATATTTATTCTTAAAAAATAATTAGAAAACGTTTTCTATGGCGTAGGTGATGAGCCAGAATTGAACTTCACTATGAATGCTAGCGATTATGACTATGAATGGGTGTCTGTATATTGGATGGGCGATGTTTCTTAAATTGCAGGCAAAAAAATGGCCAATCGCAATACTCGCAATTGGCCTATATATATCGTGAACAAGAAAGGTTCACTAACAACGTCAGTTGGCTAGGTGACCCTCGGCTTAAGAAGGGTCAATATGTACATTGCAGTTAGTGTGCCAACTTTTAAAGCAACGTAAAATGGGTATTTTATAGCAATTTGGTGCGTATTTAAACGGTTTGCTTGCATTTTGGAAGTTGGCAGTTGCGTTTTGCAATTGCATTTTGCGATTTGTATTGCTTGTCATTAAGGAATAAACGATAAAAGTGAATACTGAATACTGAATACTGAATACTGAATACTGCTTAGTTTTTTGATTTTTGCTGCTCTGTCTGCAACTAACGGTAAAATAGATAAAAGCCCGTGCGATCTCAGATCTCACGGGCTTTGTATCGTTTTATCTAAAACAAGTATTAGATCGAGTAGAAGAAATATAACTGGGACTTCATTCTAATGATGATCCCGCGTATTACGTCTAGGAACGCCATAAAGCTGATCGGCTTCTCACCGCTTACCCAAGCTAACCCTACAGAGCCGACTGGAATATCGTAACCTTCCGCCTCGTCAATTTTTAAGCGGACAAAGTGGTGCTTGTTCTGAAGGTTTCGACCTGTGGTGACACGAACTTGTTCATCAATACCTAATAGGCTAGCTTGTGCTTCACCCGTCGCTTCAACAATGCCTTCTACGGTTGCGGAGAATATCTTGCCTGGGTATACCGCCGTTGCAAACTCAGCAGGTTGGCCCACTTTTACGTTACGAATAGCTTGGTGATTCACTCGCATTAACACGTATTTTTCTTCAGTGTACATTTGGATACGAGGCATCATTGATACTCGCTGTCCTTCACGAAGAATGAAATTAGTTACAAAGCCGTCAGTCGGCGCAGTTACTTTGGTACTGTTCAAATCCCATTGAGCTTGAGCCAATGTTGCTTTTGCCGAATCTACCTCAGTTTGTTTCTTACTGACGTTGGTTTCTGCTTTGTGGATGTTTAACTTCGCGTTCTCAGCATCAACTTCTTTCTTACTTAGTTGAGATTCCAATGTGGTGACGTTATACGTTGCCAAGTCTACCTTTGCCGTTTGTTGGTCGATGTCAGTCTCAGTAATCGTATGTTCTACAACTTTGTTTTGCTTTTGGTAACGGTCAAGTGTTTTAGATTGCAGAACAAGATCTGTTTTTGCTGATTCTATCTGAGCGACAGAGGCTTTGATATCTTCAAGCGCTGACTGATAGCTTACTTTAGCGATGCTCACTTCTTGGTGAGCGGTATCCAAAGCAACGTTCGCCGATTCAAGTTGCACGTTAGCCTTATCTCTTGCAATAACATATTTGGTGTCATCAATTTCGTAAATGAGCTGACCTTCAATCACGTCTTGGTTCGGTCTAATGTGAACCTTGGTTGTTTTGCCTGACACATTGGTTGAATCTGGACGTAGCTGAATGTGTGGTGATTGAACGACTGAACCTCCAGAGAGATCCATCGGCGTGTAGTTAATGAGTCCAACCCAAACAAACAATAACCATGATGTACCACCTAGATAAGAAAATGCTTTGGTGCCCTTGTTCCATGGCATACCAATAAGCCTAAGTAGATAGATGAACAGTGCCCACAGAGCTAAGCCTTCTAACATGTTTGGCTCTCCCCATCTTGATCATTCTTAACTTGTTGTCCTGTTGGTTCCGCAGGTGCTTTCCATGTGTCTCTCAGGTTTATGATGGCTTTTTCCATATCAACAAACGCTAAAATGACGGCAAGTACCCATACCCAGTGCCATATGAAGCCAATCCAAGTTAAAGCTGTGATTAAACCGAGCTGGTGATGCTCTTTACTGTGGGCTTTATTGATTGGTAATTCATGAACACGCCAAAAGCCGTAACATGCAGCTGCGATTGTTGCGACCAACACAACGCCAGCTACGACGTGTAATGCGGTGTCTGCGCCTGTTCCAACAAATGGGACACTTAGTAAACTCATTGATCAACCCTAAGTAAAATTTGAACGCCGAGTGTGATGGAAGTTGGATTTACAGGTTGTAAATTTACTAATTACTTCGATAATGGCAATTATATGATTTTATCTGTGATCTCCTTTCTAAGGGTTAGCGACTAATGAACAATTGTAACTTCTTAAGAGCGTTAGGGATTTTGGGTATTTATCAACACGCTGTCACAAACCCTGTGGTTAATACGGAGCGTTTAGGTATTCCGAAGTCTGTATTTACTAACTCAATGAATCTTATTCCGGTCAATGAAGTCGATAAATGGTATGGGTTTCTTGAACAGCAAACTAATGATCCAGATATTATTCTGAAACTGTCTGACCGAGTGGATATTGAAAAATTAGGCCCGTTAACCAACTGGTTTTTTTCTGGACATGATCTTGCTTCTACGATCCGCCGAGTGAACATTGGCCTGCACTGTTTACAGTCTGGTGCGTTCTTATACGGTGCACAGGTAGGGACAATGATTAAATGGTGCTACGACAATCCTGCTTACTCAGAAACGGGTAAAGTGCATGACTCAATAAGAGTCGCGGTTTTCATTATGAAGATTTTACGTCGATATTTGGGTGATGACTTTAAACCCGTTGCGGTTTCAATAGCAGGTCGTCGAGAGAATGTTGACCTCTACCATGAATATTTCGGCTGTACGATTCAATGGGGACAGCCTCGCACAGAGGTTTGGATCCCGAGTGAATCGAGGTTATCAATCAATCAATCACTATCGAACAGTAAAGCAAATCTGGCGATGAACTTTCATGACTTGGATAACTATCTAAACATGCCAGATGCTGGTGATGAACATAAGGTCACCTATGAGATGATCAACTACAGTCGCCACTTTGGTTTACCAACCCTTCACAAGGTTTCCAGTTTATTAGGGCTCTCTGAGCAGCAGTTTCAACGCCGTTTGCATAAATCGGGCATCAATTTTTCTACCATTATGGGGTATGCATTAAGTAACGTGGCCGTGGAGTTGTTGATGTATTCAGTGCCAGTGGAAGAGGTCTCAAAGAGGTTAGGTTATACCAACGTCGCGAGCTTTAATCGGATGTTTAAGAAACATCGAGGTTTGACGCCTAAGCAGTATATTGAGCGTTTTGAGAGTCAATACTGATCGTCATTAGTCTTCATCTAGCTTTTTAAAATGAGTGGATAGGTAAACGGTTATCCAAGTACTAAGGACAAAAGGCGCGGTGAGTGGTAGCAGTGACAGTTCATGAAAACCAAGTGTGATTAGACAGCTCAACAGCATGCCTAATAGGATCAACGGCCAAGGAATTCGCGGATAGAACACAAGTGCTAGAGTGGCAAGAGTGGCGTTGTACCCGTAAAGACCTTGCTCAATTAGCGCGCCAGAAGCGCCAATCATGTGGCTAAAAACAGTGCTGATTAACACTGCGAGTACTACCCATAGCGCATGCTTGATATTGTTGAGTGCGATGGCAACCAAGATGACTAGACCCGATAGTGCATTATCGATAAAGCTGACTTGGCTGATCCCTTTCAATAACGGTAGCACCGGTGTTGGTAAGCTGAACCACGAGTCTACCTCAAGACTGATTAGTGGCCTCAGTGCGGAGTCAGGTGCCGAAAACGCCGATAGCCCCAAGGTTGATTGGATAGTATAAATCAGCCAAGAGGTGAGGATAAAGGCACTTGTGTAACCGCGATACTTCTTAAAGCTAAACACGATCTTGGCGATGGGTACGGTAATGAGCGAGCCGAGGGCTACTACTAAAATCAGCCACCCATTTACTTCAAAAAAATTCCCGATGAACAAAGCAATCAGTGCGCCATTTAGTGCATACATGCCATTCTCAATATCATGAGACGGTTTATTGGTCAGTAAGGCAAATCCATAGCTGCAACTGGCGCCAAACAAGGTAAGAAAAGCCAGCGCAAGTGACTCAATAGAAATGGCAAACAATAGCAGAAGCGACGTCATAACAGACGGTGTGAAATAGACTTGCCCAATGCCATTGAGCAAGCCTTCAAATGGTAGAATATCCTTATTCGTTCTCATCGTCTGATTACATTCTTTTGCTATGTTGAATCTTTTGTAGCTCAGATTGTATGCAATTTTATTAAGTTGACCATCTTTGCGTATCAATTCTGATACCAGCGCTCACCATAGGCTTGTTGGTAATCTGGTGTTTCAATGATGCCTTCTTGCTCTGGAACGGTTTCTAATGGCCCAACGACCGTTCGATAAGGTAATACGCCAGCCCATACCGGGATATCCATATCAGCTTTATCATCATTCACTCCATGTTTACCTATCTTCACGGAGGCTTCTGTTAAAGGGATCGCCAATAGCTCGGTGGCGGTGAGCTCTTTCTCATTACTGAGCCTGACTTCGTCGGTTCTTCCCGGCGCGATTTGCTCAATGAAGATGTTCAATAAGCGATCTTTTTCTTGGTTGTCATCGATGATTGAAAATGACCCCAACACCACTGCAGAACGATAATGCGCACTGTGGTGAAATGCCGAACGAGCTAACACCCAACCATCGAACAAAGTGAACGTTAAACAGGTTGGCTCTCCTTTTTTTAAGCCTTTCAACAAGCGGCTGTTTTTAGCACCATGGATGTAGACCATATCATCCACTCGCCACGCGAGCATTGGAATAACCATTGGTCCATGTTCGCCTTGCAATGCAATGTGTGCGATTAAGCTCTCATCTATGATTTGATGAAGTTTCTCTTGTTCAAATACGGCTTTGTGAGCCCCTTTTTTAATCGTGGTTCTTTTCGTGCTAGATAACATAATCGCTCCTTAATCATTGCCTTTTGATTAATGTAGCGATTAACTGGTTTATTAAATAGAGCCACTTTTAAACACTATTTGGATCCAGTTATGCAGCCTATTGATGTCGGTGACCTACAGTTAGACGAGCAACATGACACGCGTCAAACCGCCTTGTTTCATGCGATCAGAGAAAAGATTGTTCAAGATTTATGGAGTAAGGGCAGTAAGTTACCCTCAACGCGTAAGTTGGCCGTAGAACTGTCGGTAAGTCGAAATACGGTGATTTATGCGTACGAACAACTGGTCACCGAAGGCTATATCGAGAGTAAGCAAGGCTCAGGGTTTTATGTCTCGGTTGAACAACCAGAGCACTTTCTAAGTTTGTCTCAGCCAAACAGTGTTCAGGATCCGAAGGTTAAACAAACAGTCAGTAAACCGGCTGCAAACATAGCGACACCTAACGACATTAACCGCAGCTTTGCCCCCGGAGTTCCTGACTTAGATGCGTTCCCTTTTGCGAAATGGCAGAGGCTGCTGCAACGTCACTCTACACGTCAGAACATAGCGGGAAATCAAGAGGTTCAGGGAAGCTTGGCCTTGAGGGAAGCATTGAGCGGGTATCTTGCGAGTAGTCGCTCGGTTCACTGCAGTACCGATAGAATCATCATCACCGCAGGTGCGCAGCAAGCCATCTCAATTGGTTTGATGGCGACGTTAGCTATGGGGGACAAAATCCTTGTGGAAGAGCCCGGCTATCGACAAGTGCATAAAATCATCGATCTGTTGAGGCTAGAGCTAGACGGTGTGAGTGTGCGTGAAAAGGTTGGGTTAGATATTGAAAAAGTGCTGTCCAGTAACGCCAAGGCTCTGTATGTCACGCCGAGTAACCAATACCCAATGGGCACGACCTTGAATACCGAGCAACGACTTAAACTGATCGATTGGGCCAATCAACATCAGTCATGGATCATTGAGGATGATTACGACAGTGAGTTTCAGTTTGCTCATCGCCCTTATACCAGCATGCAAGGGTTAGCGGGAAAGTTAGGGTTCGATGATCGCATCATCTATGTCGGATCCCTGAGTAAGGTGATGTTCAATGGCTTGCGACTAGGTTATTTGGTGGTGCCAGAAAGTCTGGTGGCGAAGTGTCTTGAGATTAAAGATGCGCTCACTGGAGACACGGCCTCACATACACAAGAAGCGCTGGCGGACTTTGTACGTGAAGGCGATTTATTGCGCCATATTAGAAAGATGCGTCGTTCATACAAACTCAAGCATGAAGCGATGATAGAAGCGATTAAAAGTGAGTTTCATGGCGATCTTGAAGTGATCAGTCAGGCTGCTGGGCTACATGTGACAGTGAAGTGGTATCAAGGGATATCTGAACATGAGTGGAGCCGTAGAGCAGAGTTTGAAAATATCATCATTCGTCCTTTTGACTTTTATGAATATGGATCAAGTGATGCTCGTGATTGGAGTGGTGCAGTGCTGGGGTTTGGTAATATCCGACTGGCTGACATAAAGCCGAAGATCAAACAGATCGCTCGGCTTTTTTATCAGTAATATTGGTAGGGCTTGTTTACAATTTTCTGATTCATCACTAATCGAGTTACAACTTGTCGATAGAGACAGTGGGTTTACCTTTGCCTAGCCACTTCCGCCAAGGGAGTGACAATGTCACAAAAACAGTCACAGCATAGAGCATCGACCAGCTTAGGCAGATAAACACCAAGGTACAGATCACCAGTGAGAGCATGGCAATGTATCTAGATGCGCCAGTCAATAATCGGCAAGCCGCTAACATCGCAAGCAGATAAACCAGTACGAAAATACCGTTGGCGAGTTTAAGAAAGAATTCGAGATCCAAATTAGACAGCTCGCCGATTACACACGAGATAAGCGCAATAAAGCCAATTGCTAAGGTTGGATAAAGTGGTACGCCACGGCTGTTGAGCTGCGCCATTTTACTGGTCGGAGTGTGTTGGCGAGCTTGAGCCCAAATCATGCGAGACAAGCTTTGGGTGTAAAGGTTTAGGCTAGCAAAACAAGCAAAGAAGCCAAGTACACTGATAACGGCTTTAAAGCCATTGCCAAACAATTGCTCTGTCACCCATGGGATAGAGGCAGCATCAAATTCTGGTGAACCATAAGCGCCTAGCTTGATAATAACCACTGAACAAGCCCAGTACACTAAGCCTGCGACGAAACACCCGGCAATGATGGCGATGGGGAAGTCACGCTGTGGATTCTTAAATTCCTCTCCCATGTGAGCAAAGGCTTCGATTCCTACAAAGCACCAAAACATAACCGCCAGTGCAGCACCAATAGACCACATTGAATCGGATGTCATAGTCGGAACTGCGATGTCAGCAGCAGTGATGTCGGCTTTCCAAACAAAGGCGCTGACTAAAGCAAAAATCGATAAGGCAATTACGGTTTGCAAGCGGCCTGAAGATTTACTGCCCATCAAATTGACGGCAATAAGCAAAGCGACGGTAAAGGATTGAGCACCTAATGGTGTGTCGAGTGGTGCTGGTAACAGCTGTTGAGCAAAGCCACCTGCCAATGCAATCGCCGCTGGAATACCGACAGGAATAACACTCACAAACAACCAAGCCACACTGGTTTCTAATCGCTCGCTGAATGCTTGGCGTACAAAATAGGCCGTGCCTCCTGCATTGGGGTAGCGTTTCCCTAATGCTGCGAAGGTTAGTGCAATCGGGCAAATAGCGATAAACAGGATTAACCA
>NZ_JBFRSN010000460.1:0-1316 GCF_041473595.1 Vibrio sp. 10N.222.46.A1 | reverse complement strand
AACAACAAAAGAAAAAAACGATAAATAATAAATAGGAATAGTATGAAGATCACATTTAATTTATTTAAAGATAACCTCTCTTGGGGTGGGATTATTCACCAACTTAATGGTGATGTTTTAAGGCGCCACGTGTTAGTGAGCGGAAACGTGGATGATATGAATATTAAATTTTCATACTGCGAAACGACTTTAACAGGCAGCATTACTGATCAACATGATTGTGTACTTGGTGATTTTAGTATTTTGGCTTAAATCTAAAGCACAGGCTTGTAATTAAGCTTACTAATAATTGATTACACAGTTGTCCGACTGAACTCTAACTCTTTGTTGATTGTGTGCTTGATATCTTGCTCCATAGGCTATTGACTACTTTGGTAAAGCGGCTTGTTAGGAAATCGGTCGACATGCATTCCTCGGCTCGTAATCGCCCCCTGATTTCATTGTAATACAGCAAGATGCGCTTCTTCATATTTCAGCGGAGGCGGAAATTGTGGTGTAAATGACTCTATATGCACCTCTGTTTATAAACCCTAGCCCTTAAAGTGCTTTATCAAATACTTCGGGCGTAATGTTAATATACCAATCTAAATTTACTTTCTTGCGCCTGATTAGCCCTCGCTCCTCAATAATTTCACAAGATACGCGGAAGTTGTTTGGAGGGACCTCTCTCCTAAGAAGTTGGTTAATAGCATGGTTGACCACCGTAGACTTACCTTCTTTGACTCCCTTCACGAATCCCTTTGCCAAACAACTTAATATCTCTTTTTGGATTTGGCTGAGTCTTTGATTTCTCATTTCATATTTTTATTATTCCTTGTAGCAATGATTAAACTTTAAATTTGAGAAGGAGGGTATGTTGTTTGGGTATACCTTATTGTCACTAGTTGAAAATTGCACCTAACCATTAAATGTCATAATATAAATGACATACCTATTTAGATCATAACCTAAAAGTCACTTAATCAAAATTATGTACATATTTGGATA
Organism: Vibrio sp. 10N.222.46.A1; assembly: GCF_041473595.1. Classification (NCBI taxonomy): domain Bacteria; kingdom Pseudomonadati; phylum Pseudomonadota; class Gammaproteobacteria; order Vibrionales; family Vibrionaceae; genus Vibrio; species Vibrio sp. 10N.222.46.A1. The sequence goes on along the minus strand of NZ_JBFRSN010000460.1, from coordinate 329 downwards.
CTTAAGAGCATCAACTATCGAACAAGATGCAGAAAGAGCAAAAAAGACCTTATCAGAATTTGTTGAACAAAAAGGACTTCGTATTGCTGCTTGGTATGTTGAGCAAGAATCTGGCGCTTCGTTGCAAAGACCTAAATTACTGCAATTATTAAGTGATGCTAAAAAAGGGGATTTGATCATGATTGAGCAGATTGATCGACTCTCTCGTCTAAATGAATCTAGTTGGTCTAAATTGAAAGAAATGCTGTACGAGAAGGAATTGAAAGTCATTAGCTTGGATTTACCAACTAGTCACATCGCCATGGCTCCTGAAATATCCGATGAGTTCA
>NZ_JBFRSN010000459.1:0-2947 GCF_041473595.1 Vibrio sp. 10N.222.46.A1 | reverse complement strand
ATGTGATAGGGCTAGGCTTGCTCATATAAGGCTCTCTCAGGTTCTGATTCCGACATCATAATCCTGAACTAAAAAACACTCAATACTAATAGTTATCATTTACTTTGATTTACACAGAGCAACGTAACTTGAATCACCAATTTATTTACCCTGGCATCCATACCGACAAAAAAGCCCTTTAGAAAACTAAAGGGCTTGAAGTGTTATAGCTATTTAACGTGAGCAGAATTAGCTGTTTGCTTGCTCTAGTTCGATCGTCTCATCTGCGGCTTTCGCTGCGTCTAGCATCTTACGAATAATGAACGATGCTGCCATTGCGATACCTACCATTACAACCGCTAGAACAGTCAGCATTTGGAAGTAATCACCGTAAACCGTTTGAACGATCTCTTGTGTGATCTCTTGGCCTTTCTCAAGTGCAATAGACGTTGAGAATACGGCACCAACAATGCCTGACATTGCGATTGCTACAGAGAATAAGCTTACTGAGAAGTTCTCGATGTGCTTAGGTGCAACAGACAGAATGAAGGCTACAACCATAGAACCAACAATAACTTCACCAAATGCTAGGAAGAAGTGGATTGCTAAGAACACTTCAGGGCGAATCAGAATGTCTTCACCTACGGTCGTTACTGCCATCGTTAAGATACCGAAAGCGATCGCCGTCAGAATGAAAGAGAAACCTACTTTGGTTGCGGTAGAGAAGTGAATATTTTTCTTTTCTAGCTTAGAGAAGATACCCGTAATAATAGGGCCTGCAACCATACACCAAAGTGGGTTCATTGCCATTGAAGCTTCCGGGGCTACAGGGATGAAGCCGAGTAGATCGCCACGCATTGTGTTGATCGCTACCATTGTCATCGACGTCATCATTTGGCCGTAGTACACGAAGAAGCATGTCGTCAGAAATGTGATGATTAAGATAGTACCCATTTTCAGCATGTCTGATTTCTTCGATTTCATCATCAAAGAGACAAAGTAGATGATTGCTGCCGCGCCGATCGCGTAAACGATGTTCTGACCAATATCCATGTTAGAGAACATGAAAAATACCAAGCCAATCATTGCAGCAGAAAGACCAAGGAACGCAGCCCAGTTTTTCGTGCTAACTGGTTTTTGGTCGATTTCAGCACTTGCTTCAACAAGGCCTTTGCGAACAAAGAGCATCATCAGAAGTGCAGCACCTGCTAGAACACCTGAAAGAAGGAAGCCACCGTGGAAACCGACAACTAGCACTAGCATTGGGAACAGGTATTGACCTAATAGAGCACCAATATTGTTTACTGAGTAGTTGATTGGGTAGCAATTTTCGAAATCTTCTTGAGTTTTGAACGTGCGTTTGTAAAGACTTGGGTAAGAAGGGGACATCAAACCACGCGCATAACTCGCTAAAGCAATACCACATAATGCCATTGGAACATTAGTCGCTGCGGCACCGAGTACCAGTAGACCGTACCCACTTGCGAATCCGAGAAAGGCAATGGTCAATGATCGGTATGCGCCTAAAAATTTGTCGGCGATGAAACCGCCTGCGATAGCAAATAGCGGTCCGATTGCAGAGAAAGCACCAACAACCATCATGGTGTCGGCTTCGTTGTAGTTCAGATCTTCAAGGAAGAAACGAGTCAAGATCACCATGACGCCATAGAACGAAAGTCCGAACATCATTTGGCAGAACATCATTGATTTGTTTAATCTATTCCACATTATTTTATTCTCACATTTGTGTTGATATGTAGTGTAATTACCCAATTATAATATCATTAATAGCAATACATAAAATGAAACATTTGATGTGTTCGTTACTTTGCTCTCTATATCTTTTCTTATCGAGCGATTCATTTTTCTCATGCATTAAATATGCAATATTAGATTTTGCTAGTGGATGGTTGTGTAAATGTCGGTCAGATTTATTTGTTGCTAATTCGCGAGCCAAGAACGGAAAGTTACAGGTGGAAATCTTGTAAAATATTCAAGTGAGTATCACTTTCAATTAGCTGTTGGATTTTAGCCAATAAAAAAGCCAGCTTGGTGGCTGGCTTTGTTTGGGTATCGAAAACGACGTTTACGATAATGCCGTCTCTACAGCGGCTTTCTCGACTCGTGTTCTTAGCGGTTATTCACAAGGAGGAGCCATGTGGATCACGGCCAAGCCACCTAAGGACGTTTCACGGTACTTTTTGTTCATGTCTTTACCTGTTTGGTACATGGTTGCGATAACCTTGTCTAACGAGATAAGACACTTACTGGTGCGTTTCAGCGCCATACGTGATGCGTTGATGGCTTTCATTGCGCCCATTGCATTGCGCTCGATACATGGCACTTGAACAAGCCCACCGATCGGATCACATGTCATGCCTAGTGAGTGTTCCATAGCGATTTCAGCTGCGATGCAGATTTGTTCGTTGCTACCACCGCGTAGGGCGGTTAAGCCTGCTGCAGCCATTGATGAAGATACGCCAACTTCGCCCTGACAACCCACTTCTGCACCAGAAATCGAAGCGTTGGTTTTGTACAAGATGCCAATAGCGCCAGAGACTGCTAAAAAGTCTTTCAACTGCTTAGTGTCTAGCTCTTTGATGAAGCGGTGGTAGTACATTAGTACCGCAGGGATAACGCCAGCCGCACCGTTAGTTGGCGATGTTACGACTTGTCCACCCGCAGCGTTTTCTTCACTCACAGCAAAGGCAAATAGGTTAATCCAATCCATGATCTCCATTGGATCGTTTTCAATCGAAGCATTGGCCTCAAGCTTTTTCAAAAGAGCAGGGGCTCGACGCGTCACTTCTAGACCGCCATCAAGGATGCCTTCGGTGTCGAAGCCTCGCTGCATGCACAGAGACATCACCTTCCAGATTTGGTCGGCTTTTTGGTCAATCACGTCCATGCCTTGAAAAGACACTTCATTGCGCAGGATTAAGCCACCAAGGCTAAGCCCTTGCTGCTC
>NZ_JBFRSN010000458.1:0-901 GCF_041473595.1 Vibrio sp. 10N.222.46.A1 | reverse complement strand
AGCCAACCCAATGTGGTTTTTGGTCGTGTGAATTTGAGTGATGTAGGTGGGGTTGAAGGTAGTTCGATTACCGTTCCTCTTCAAGTTCAGTATTGGACAAACGGTGCTTTTATTAACAATGTATTTGATAGTTTTACTGATATCGATGCTGAAATGGATGGAAACCCTACGGTTATATGGCCTGTTGGGGGAGCGACTACGGCGACATTAACGGGAGCTGCTGATGTGAATAATGGAGTGTCGAACAACTTTACAGCACAGCAAGCCCCTAATGCTGTAACTAGGGAGCAAGTGCAAATTTGGCAACAGCTTGACTCCATAAATAATAATATGCCTTGGCTAATGTTTGATTGGGACCAAGATGGTATTGATGAAGAAAACCCATCAACAGTAGTCACCTTTGGTATCCATCGCGGGAACGATCGTGTGATCTACCGAGGTGAAAGTGGCTTAATAGGTCAGCAATAATATGATTTTTTGGCTGTTAAGTTAGGAATCTGTAAGAAATTGTGGGTTTCAGTCCATGTTTATACTTCAATGCCTTGCCGTGACAGCAAGGCATTGGTACATTTAGTGCAATTTTTGTCTTCTAATTCTTGCAGGATGAGCGAAGAATATGTTTAAAAAGCTTCGTGGCATGTTTTCAAACGACCTATCGATTGATTTAGGTACTGCCAATACCCTTATATATGTAAAAGGCCAAGGCATTGTTCTTGATGAGCCTTCAGTTGTAGCTATCCGCCAAGATCGTGCGGGTTCTGCAAAGAGTGTCGCTGCGGTTGGTCACGCTGCTAAGCAAATGCTTGGCCGTACGCCTGGTAATATCTCAGCAATCCGTCCAATGAAAGACGGCGTAATTGCTGACTTTTACGTAACGGAAAAAATGCTTCAGCACTTCATT
>NZ_JBFRSN010000457.1:0-467 GCF_041473595.1 Vibrio sp. 10N.222.46.A1 | reverse complement strand
AACCACATTGGGTTGGCTATCAGGCAGTCGTTGTGTTGTCATGCCTGAAGGATCGGTTGGTTGTGTTTTGAATTGCACAGGATCTGAAAGTGTTGCTGTAAAAATATTCAAAGAGACATCTCGAATTGGCCCCCCATCAAAATTAAAAGGACCATCAGGCGAAAAGTCAGCCTGCTTCTGCCATGATATATCGTTGTTATTGATCGCCCCTCGACTACCTCGATAAGTTAAATTCAAGCGATTACCGTTGAGTAAACGCCCTTCATCTAACTCAAAAAAAGCTTGCTGAATAGTGTTAAAACTTCCGTAATTCTGAGTTTCGTTCCCCAACGCACTGTAAGCCTCAACGTCAACGGAGACATTATCAAACTCTTGATTCATGTAAGCAAAAGCTTGCCCTGCAGGGTTTCCCCACACATTATTCAACGTATTAAAGTAATCAGGATAAAAGCGGCCAATGACTTGGT
>NZ_JBFRSN010000456.1:0-7153 GCF_041473595.1 Vibrio sp. 10N.222.46.A1 | reverse complement strand
GCAAGCCTAGCCCTATCACATTAACTGTTACTCAAACCTCAACCATTACACCGAACATGCAGCGTATAACGCTTAGCGGTGAAGGATTAAGTAAGTACCCAACCGAATGTGCCGGCGGCTACATCAAGCTTTTGTTCTCGCCACTCGGCACCACTGATTTAAGCCAACTGAACGAATATGAGCGCCCAACCATGCGCACTTACACCATTCGTCAGTACAACCCTGTAGAAAACTGGATTGAGGTTGATTTCGTTCGCCACATCACTACAGATTTGCAGTGTGGTTTTGCAGCAAGGTGGGCAATGAACGCGAAAGTGGGTGACACAGTTTCAGTGGCTGGCCCAGGTTTAATTCAAGGACTTAACCTAGGGTCAGACTGGTTCTTCTTAGCTGCAGACATGACATCCCTACCTGCGCTTTCTGCAAAAGTAAAATCGCTTCCAGAGCACGCAATAGGTCACGCCGTCATCCAGATCAATTCAGCAGCAGATAAACAAACGCTTGAAGCACCTAAAGGTATAAAAGTCACTTGGTTGATTGAAGATGAAACTGAAGAAACACTTTCACAAACGGTTCGCAATTTAGAATGGTTAGACGGTCAGGTTTCAATTTGGGCAGCGTGTGAGTTTGAAAGCATGCGCGAGCTGAGACAATACTTCCGCAACGAAAAAGAAGTCGCGAAAGAGAACATCTACATCAGCAGCTACTGGAAACGTGGCGTCACTGAAGACGGCCACAAAGTGTTGAAGCAACAAGATGCTCAAGCTTTAGCGGGTTAAGTCTGTTACTACATACATCTTTTTGCCAGATAAATAAAAACGCCCTTAGCGAAGTTCATCTCGTTAAGGGCGTTTTAGTTTGAATCCAATGAAGAGCAAAGCCGAAGTGTAAGATTAAATACTCTCTCCCACTTCAATCTCGTAACCGAGATCCAGCTTCGCCACCCATTCTTTGTTGCCTTGTAGACGCGCTACAACTTGCTGTGCAGCGACTTTACCGATCTGCTCCCTTGGTGTTACTACAGTCGCTAAACGCGGCGTCATCGCCACTGTGATGTCGTGTCCGTGGAAACCCGCAATCGCCATCTTCTCGGGTACTTGAATACCACGTCGTACGCATTCGTAAAAAGCACCAATGGCCAAATCATCGTTAGTACAGAAAATACCATTCACTTCAGGATGCTTATCAAGTAACTCACCAATCAGTTTTGCGCCTAAAGTAAACGAGGACGCGTCTTCCGTTTGCAGCGTTACTGGCGTTTTATCGGCCTCTTGCATCGCATGCTCATATCCCGCCATTTTCAAGCGAGTACGTTCATCCATTCGAGCAGCCAAATAAGCGATATTGGTACGCCCTCGATCGAGCATGGTTTTAGTCATCGCTCTAGCCGCTTCAAAGTTATCAAAGCCCACTGCTTGTTCAATACGGGGAGACACCGAATCCATAATTTCAATCACAGGGATAGAAACAGTCTGCAGCATTTTACGCGCTCTATCTGTGTGCACATTTTCTGACAGGATAATCGCGTCAACGTTGTAAGAAAGCAGTGAAGCGATGCTTCGCTCTTCCAGTTCTGCGCTATAGCCATAGTGGGCAATCATGGTTTGGTAGCCTGCAGGCGCGGTGACTTGTTCAATGCCACGGATAACTTCGGCGAAAACTTGGTTAGTTAACGAGGGAACAAGAACACCGATAGCATTGCTTTTTGCGTTAGAAAGAATGTCTGGCGCACGATTAGGGATGTAACCTAACTCGTCGACTGCAGCGCTGATCTTATCTCGCAGTGCTTCTGATACCTGTGAAGAGTCTCTTAGACAGCGACTGACGGTCATTTTGGTGACACCAACTAGGTTGGCAACATCTTGTAATGTGGGACGTTTTTTCTTACTTAGCATACTGACAGCATCATGGTTACGATTAATGTTACTGGTAACATAGTAACGAATTTCGACTACTTTAGAAGAACTAAACACCTAAAACTTGATATCAGATCATAAACACACACGTCGCTTTGCCACCAATAAAACTAACAATTCTTATTTTCGAAGACGATGGTCAATAAGTTCTCAACTTACACTTGATGTGTATATTACGTATTAAAAACCCCAACCTTGGATGATCAAGATTGGGGTTTCGTATAACCCATTGCAATTGCGTACATAGCCAACCCCTATTAAGAGGCAGTAGCCTGTCTCTATTCGTTACCTAGCAACCGATGTCCATCAAGAATGCAAGATCGCTGTCCGCCGTGAACGTTTCAGCAAGTTGACCATGCTTAAAGAGCTTCATTGGCTTGCCTGTCGCGGTGTGGTACGTTAATTTTCCTTCACACACTTGCAGCATCGTCCCTTCAGGGATACCAACAACGACTTCACTTGGGTTCATGCACAAGAACTCTTCAATACGTTCATCACGTGTTTCGCCCATATGCCCAGAAATGGATGCTTCTATATAGTGAGGGTTAATCTGAAATGGCACAAAATTAAGCGCAGGCAAGATAGCAGCACTGACAATTGGCATATCATTAGTAGTACGGATCGTTGGGGTTGCGACATTTGTTCCCGCACTCCAACCAATAAACAGCTTACCTTTGTTGATCACAGCATCACGCATCGGTATTACCAAGCCTAGGTCGTGAAGCATACGGTTAAGTACCCACGTATTACCGCCACTAATGATGATACCATCAACCTCTTTCAAGGCTTGCACTGGGTCTTCGGCTTCATGAATACTCACCACTTCGCAATCATATTCATCGAACACTTGCTGTAATTGCTGCGTGCGATCCGAGTATTGCCCTCGAATCATTGCGAATGGAATAAACAACATTTTTTTAGGCTGAGTCTTTTCCATCATTGGACGAATCCACTCTTTACCATACTCTAAAAGTGATGTGTCACCTGGTAACTTACCGTTACTAAATAGCATTACATTCATTACAACCTCACTACAATTTGCAAATTTACTATATATTATTTTGATATTCTCTTGAACTACAGCGCTTGCTGCTTTCAAAGGCTCTACGGGTAAGTATTCATAAATTGAGGGGAAGTAATGTGCGCCAGTAAACAAGTTCGGAAAAGGAATGACCTTTTGAGATAAAACAGTCCCGTCATAACCATAACGCGAAAGAATTGAACGCATTTCTATTCCAGCATTATTGTAATAATCGAAATCATTAAACATCTTTTCAATTTGGGGAAAACTTTTCTATAACAACCATGAAGTAATCAAGGGAATCTATTATCCCCACAACCAAAGGTGCGCAACCTATGATAGTCATGTTGAGATGATGGTCATACGTTATGGTGACGTCAGTAGTTAATAGATTTGTTCAACATTGTTCTACATGTTTGTTTTAGTTTAAAACGAATAAAAATAACGCCCTCTTATTTGAGGGCGTTATTGATTGTTTAAGCGTTCACTTTTACTTCAGTTCTTGGAGACTGACTCCAAGTCACGTGAAATTTTTCAGCTTCATCTCTATCGACTCGCGAATAAGTATGAGAACCAAAATAGTCACGTTGCGCTTGCAGCAGATTTGCAGGCAAAACCTCACAACGTAATGAGTCGAAGTAACTCAGAGCAGAGCTGATTCCCGGCATCGGCACACCATACAGAGCTGAGTTCGCTACCGCGATGCGCCAAGCAAGCTCACGCTCTTCCACTTGTTTGATGAAAGCCTCATCAAATAACAGGTTCTCAAGCTCACTATTTTGTTGGTAAGCCGATGTGATACTTTGCAAGAATGCGGCACGAATAATACAACCGGCTCGCCAGATCTTAGCTATTTGAGTGAAATCGAGATTCCAACCCTCTTTGTCTGACGCTGTCTTTAATAAATCAAAGCCTTGTGCATAAACAGACAACTTGGCGCAATATAGAGCATCATGAAGCTCAGAAATAACTTCTGTTTTATCCAACTGACTCGCATCGGCAACATTGCCTTTAAGAAGCTTGCTGCCTTGAACGCGTTGTGATTTCTGACCGCTCATCGCACGTGCATAAACCGCTTGAGCAATGGTTGGGGTTGGACACCCTTCTTGAAGGCTGTTAACTGCTGTCCACAATCCCGTGCCTTTCTGCCCTGCTTTATCAAGCACAACATCAACGAATGGCTTACCCGTCACCACATCTTCTTGTTGAAGAATATCGGCACTGATTTCCATCAGGTAACTATTAAGCACACCGTTGTTCCATTGCTCAAAGACTTGTCCAATCTCTTGTGCTGGCATATTAAGCACATCACGCATGAACTGGTAAACTTCACAAATTAGCTGCATGTCTGCATATTCAATACCGTTGTGTACCATTTTCACATAGTGCCCTGTGCCAGAAGGACCAACATACGCCGCGCACGCTTCACCCGCTTCAAACTGAGCAACCGGTAGTCCATTAGCATCCACTTTTGCAGCAATCGCTTCCCACATCGGTTTCACATATTGCCAAGCCGATTGGTCACCACTCGCCATGAGCGCAGGGCCAACACGAGCGCCTTCTTCACCACCAGAAACGGCGGTGCTAAAGAAGCGCAGTTTGCCTTTGTAGTTCACTTCACGCGCCTCGGTATCTGTCCAAAGGCTGTTACCTGTATCGATAACAATGTCATCCTTTTCTAAGCCAGCATCAAGCAAGCTATTGACGACGATATCGACAGGTTTTCCAGCAGGAACCGACAAAGCGATGACACGCGGTTTCGCGAGCCCTTGCAGCACATGTTCAAGGCTAGTCCCTTGTGTGCACTGACCTTTACCAGTAAACGATTCATTAAGCAGCTTTGCTTCTAAACTGGCGCGATCAATATTGTCTGTATTCAAGTCAAAGCCAGCAACGTTAAAGCCGTTATCCAGTAGGTTGAGCGCAAGGCTTTTGCCCATCACGCCTAAACCAATCATCGCGATGTCATTTTTTATCTGAGTCATGGTTTAACCTATCTGCTTAATTTGTTTGAGTGCACTTTCTACGACTTGCTCAACATCTTGCGATATATCGACAAATAGCGCTTCATCTAGCTCAGGTTCAACCAAGGTTGCGAATTGGCTTTTCAACATTTCTTGACCATTAAAGTAATGGTTTTCACGAGCTTTATGGCGATTCCAAATCGTATCGAAACTGCCCTGAAGGTAAACAATCACTAAGTCTTCATTGTTCTCTCGCAGAATCTCGCGGTATTGAGGTTTCAATGCAGAGCATGCAATCACAGCACTTGGTTGTTCGATATATTGCTTATTCAGTGTTTCTAGCCATCCTTGACGATCTTCGTCAGTCAGCGGGATACCTTGACGCATTTTTTCAACGTTGCTTTGCGGATGGAAGTCATCGCCATCAAAGAATTGAAGTTCTAAAGCCTGCGCGATACGGCTGCCAATCAGGCTTTTTCCGCATCCAGATACGCCCATCACGAGTATTTTTTTGCTTTTCATAAGGCAAGCCTTCCCTAAGCCCCAACCAAAACAGGGGCTGACAATCGAATCTAATAGTTAAACTTGTGTTGCTATTGATAGGTTCCTGAACGTTAAACTCACTCAGGAACCTTCGCTGTTATTGCCACCAAAGCGCGAGCTGAGGGAAGATAATAACCAGTGCCAGAACCAATACTTGAAGTGCAATGAACGGCAGTAATGAAGAGAAAATCTCACCTAAGCTGATGTCTTTTGGTGCTACTGATTTCAAGTAGAATGCCGCAGGACCAAATGGTGGTGACAAGAACGACACCTGCATGTTTAGACAGAACACAACGCCGAACCATACTGGGTCAAAACCAAGGCCAGTGATGATTGGAACGAAGATTGGCATTGTTAGAAGTGCTACACCTACCCAGTCAAGGAACATGCCTAGTACCAACAAGATAGCCATCATGATTAATAGCGTTACTGTCGCGTTACCGCCACTGAGCGCAAGGATGGTTTCTTCAACAAAATCAATACCGCCCATCAGGTTGTAGATACCAACCAATGCGCTTGCACCGATACCAATCCACATGATCATGCCGCAAGTACGCATGGTTGCGATGGCACTCTCCTTCAACATGTTGAAGTTCAGTTCACCACGGATTAGCGCACTGATCATGATGCCAACTACACCCAAGGCAGACGCTTCTGTTACTGAAGCGATACCTGTGTAGATACTGCCCAAAACCGTTGCGACAGAAAGCAATGGGAAGAACAGAGCTTTGAAGTAGCTTGGCTGATTGGCGATGTCTTCTTCTGTCTCATCATCACTTGGAATTGGCGCAAGAGAAGGGTTTAGCTTACAACGAATCAGCACGTAGCCGATGTAACAGCCAGCAAGAATAAACGCTGGTAAGAATGACGCTTTAAACAGGTCGCCAATCGATACGCTGGCGGTCATACCGTAGATGATCAGTACGATACTTGGTGGAAGCATGGTACCAAGTGCGCCACCCGCACAGGTTGTACCGATAGCAAGCTTACGGTCATAACCCAAGCGAAGCATTTGTGGCAGAGCAAGAATACCCAGTAGTACCGTTTCACCACCGATAACACCTGACATCGAAGCCAATAGAACCGCTACTAATAGCGTTTGAACTGCAACACCACCACGAACCTTACGGCCGACAGATTTCATTGCATCAAACAAATCACGCGCGATACCCGAACGGTCTAATAAAGCCGCCATCAATACGAACATCGGAACAGCAAGGAAAACATAACCAGAAGCAAAGCTGTAGGTACGGCTTGCGATCAAAGGTAAGGCATCAGGACCAAACCAACACAGAGTGAAGAAAATCGCGACAAAGCCTGTTACGAACGCTAGCTGCATACCGGTCAGTAGCAAGCCAATCATCATAACCAGCATGAGCAAACTGCCCCATGCGATACCAATAGAAGATAAATCAAACATCGTCATTCTTCCTTAGACCCATCAACTCTTGGATTAGGTGCAATACAAACTGGACAACAAGAACACACAAAACGACAAAGATCAGGCCTTTCAGCAACGCTGGATAAGGCGCGTTTAACACTGAGCCTGATGTTTCAAGGCGGAATTCACCCCAAGGTGCAAACCACGCTTCTTCCGCAGTGAAATAAGCCGCGTAAGCGAGCATGCCAGCAAAGGCCAAACCAACAATGTGGTGAACAAGATTAAGATATCTACGTGTTTGGTTAGACACTGAATCGTAGATAAGAAC
>NZ_JBFRSN010000455.1:0-1621 GCF_041473595.1 Vibrio sp. 10N.222.46.A1 | reverse complement strand
GTATACCAATACCTAAACCTCAAAATAATGATCAATCACGTATTTGGTCTACGTTGCCAATATTAAGACAACTTTTGAAAAGTAAAACCTTATATCAGAAGTGTGGGTATGAATTTTTGACCACACGAAATACCGATACAAACTGGACGCCTACACTTGTGGCAGAAGTGTTAGGTGAAGATATAAATCATGTGTTTGAAAAGTCCATTTATATTGAGTATTTAAGTCAGTTTGTTGATTTAGTGAGCAGAGAGATTACTGAGGTTGAACTCAATACCTTGTTGTTACCTTTATTCAAAAAAACCTTAGCTGAGCAACCTTTAGTAGAGCTTTCGACTAATAAAGGACTGGTGGCTGTTTTGCTTACACACCTTAGTAAAGATCAATCAGTGGCTATCCCGATTGATAAAGATGATCAAGATATTTGGGATGTGCTCTCGGGACTAAAGACAGACAAATTATTGGTTCCGAGATTTATTGCCACAGATAGTGATGGTGAATATGCAGTTCTGGCACAGGATGAGCTGTTATCTCTGCTCGCTTGTATAGACACCTATATCAATCAGCACCAGTCTAACTTTAGCCAACAACAGTCCTCAGCTTGCGATAGGATAATCGACTTTGTTATTTCTAATGCTGACTCTAATATTGAGATCAAGATTTCGACGTTTTTTCAGCTATGTAGACACCTGAAACTGTTCAAAGTCGATGCCATTGGCTCGATTCAAAAAACCAAATATCGCTCTTTGAATGAATTATTGGACTTGAAAAGCAAGCGACAGCTATTTGTTAAAAGGGGCGAGCGAGCATTTGGGATGGGGTTCGCTAAAGAGTTGGCGTCAGCAGCGCCTGATATCGAGCTGTGTTTCTTGAATCAAAAGCTGGTAAGTATGTTAGAAGAGTTCAAAGAAATTGGTGGCTGCACAGAATCCAATTGTTTATCTCTGCTTGCTACGTATCCAGCCCTCGGTTCCAAGTCAGGTCGTTTGACATTGCTCAAAGAGTTGTCTGATGAGTTTAAATCGCTGGATGAAAAGCGAGGTTTGCGGTATCTGATTCACGGCAATAAAGAGGATGACCTCAAATATCCTCTTTGGAAAAGAAACAAAACCACAAAAGCCGTGTGGATGAAAGTATGGAAGATGTGTCAAACAGGCGAGCTCCCTGGTTGGTGTCAATTGGACCCAGAATTTGAACAGGTATTGAGAGGTCCGCATGAAGAGTTTATCGGTATTAAGGAACAGTCTTACCAAGGCATTATTGATGTCTATCGGTTAGCGTTACCTATGTGTGACTTTTCAGCGTTTGATGACTGGGAATTAAAAACACTCCTGTCTGATATAGGGGCTGAAGAGCAAAAGGATTTATGGCGTTCAATGCCGATACACCTCACTAATACCGGGGAGCATGTAACGATAACTACTGATTGTTTGATGGAAGGGAGCTCGGACGTACCGTCTGAATTAAATGTCACTATCATTCAGCGCTCTGAACTAAGTGAAGTTGCAGCATGTCAGAAAAAGTGGGTAAACAATGGCCAACCTATTGAACTAATTGATATTGCATTGATGCAAGAACAGCCAGCAAACTTCGCCTCATTCATTCTTGAACAGCTGTGCAT
>NZ_JBFRSN010000454.1:0-4693 GCF_041473595.1 Vibrio sp. 10N.222.46.A1 | reverse complement strand
GTGGTAGACCTATCGAGACGACGCCTATTTTCTAGGCGAAAAGTAGATTCAAGCCAAATTCGATTGCCTTGGATTAAAAGTCTAGAAAGCTTCGCAGATGATTGTACACGTTGTGGTAAATGCATCGAAAGTTGCGAGACACACATCATCATTGTCGGCGACGGTGGTTTTCCTACTGTCGACTTCTCAAAAGACGAATGTACATTCTGTTATCAATGTGCAGACGTTTGTCCAGAGCCAATTTTTAAACCCGAGGAAGAAACGCCTTGGCTGGCAAAAGCAACTATCTCTGATAAATGCTTGGCCCAACAAAATGTTGAATGCCGAAGCTGTGGTGACATGTGTGAACCTATGGCGATTCAATTTCAACTTAGAGCAGGCAGTGTTGCTCTACCAAAAATCGAGTTAGATGAGTGTAGCGGTTGTGGAGCCTGCGTAGCAGTTTGCCCTACTTCGGCTATTCTTGTGAGTAATGCATAAAACAAAAATAACGAGAGCAATTTATGGCACTAAATGAAGTGCATATATCAAGTTTAGTCGTGCATGTGAGCCCAGAGCATCTAGACGAGATCAAAGCACAAATCGAGCAATACGATAATGCGGAAATCTACGGCAGTAGCCCTGAAGGCAAAATCATCGTGGTCCTAGAAACCGAGAACCAAGGTTTTGTTACGGACACCATCGAAGAAATTAATAATATTACGAACGTTTTAGGGACAGCTTTGGTTTATCACCAAATCGAGACTGGACTAGACGAAACGGATTTAGAAACTGGAAGCAACAATTCTCAACTTGAGGGTGAAGTATGAAAATGACAAGACGCGCGTTTGTGAAAGCAAACGCAGCTGCATCAGCGGCAGCCGTTGCAGGTGTAACTCTACCAGCAACAGCAACCAACCTGATTGCTAGCTCTGATCAAACAAAAATCACGTGGGATAAAGCGCCTTGTCGTTTTTGTGGTACGGGCTGTTCGGTACTAGTTGGTACTCAAAACGGTAAAGTGGTCGCGACTCAAGGCGACCCAGAAGCACCTGTAAACAAAGGCCTTAACTGTATTAAAGGCTACTTCCTTTCAAAAATCATGTACGGTAAAGACCGTCTTGAACAGCCTCTTCTTCGTATGAAAGATGGTGAGTTCCACAAAGATGGTGATTTTGCACCAGTATCTTGGGACAAAGCTTTCGACGTAATGGCTGAGAAATGGAAAGCCGCTCTGAAGAAGAACGGTCCAACAGGCGTTGGTATGTTCGGTTCCGGCCAGTGGACAGTAATGGAAGGCTACGCAGCGGTTAAGCTGATGAAAGCGGGCTTCCGTTCAAACAACATCGATCCAAATGCTCGTCACTGTATGGCATCTGCGGTAGGTGCATTCATGCGTACTTTCGGTATCGATGAGCCAATGGGTTGTTACGATGACTTTGAACACGCAGATGCATTCGTACTGTGGGGTTCAAACATGGCAGAAATGCACCCAGTACTATGGACTCGTATTACAGACCGTCGTCTAAGCCACCCACACGTTAAAGTAAACGTACTGTCTACTTACTACCACCGTTCTTTCGAGCTTGCAGACACAGGTTACATCTTCGAACCTCAATCAGATCTAGCGATTGCTAACTTCATCGCTAACTACATCATTCAAAACGATGCGGTGAACTGGGAATTCGTGAACAAACACACGAACTTCAAGCAAGCAACAACAGACATCGGTTACGGCCTTCGTGACAATGACCCACTACAGAAAGCCGCTGCGAACCCTAACTCAGGTAAAATGACTGATATCAGCTTCGAAGACTACAAAGCTTCTGTTGCTGAATACACCGTTGAAAAAGCATCTGAAATGTCAGGTGTATCTCAAGATGACCTTATCAAGCTGGCTAAGCAATACGCAGATCCAAACATCAAAGTAATGTCACTTTGGACTATGGGTATGAACCAACATACTCGTGGTGTATGGATGAACAGCCTTGTGTACAACATCCACCTTCTTACAGGTAAGATTTCTACTCCAGGTAACAGCCCATTCTCACTTACTGGCCAACCATCTGCATGTGGTACAGCTCGTGAAGTAGGTACGTTCTCTCACCGTCTACCGGCAGATATGGTGGTTGCTAACCCTAAACACCGTAAGATTGCAGAAGACATCTGGAAGCTTCCAGAAGGCACTATCCCACCTAAACCGGGTAAACACGCTGTTGCGCAAGACCGTGCGTTAAAAGATGGTACGATCAACGCGTACTGGGTAATGTGTAACAACAACATGCAAGCTGGTCCAAATATCAACACTGAACGTCTACCAGGTTACCGTAACCCAGACAACTTCATTGTATGTTCTGACCCGTACCCAACAGCAACAGCTCAAGCTTCTGACCTTATCCTTCCAACAGCAATGTGGATTGAAAAAGAAGGTGCTTACGGTAACGCTGAGCGTCGTACACAAGCATGGTACCAACAAGTTAAAACCGTAGGTGAAGCAAAGTCTGACCTATGGCAAATCATGGAGTTCTCTAAACGCTTCACTGTTGAAGAAGTTTGGGGCGAAGAGCTTCTAGCTAAAGCACCTGAGTATCGTGGTAAAACCATGTACGACGTGCTGTACAAAAACGGCAACGTTGATGCATTCCCACTGTCTGAAGCACAAGAGCTTAACGACGATGCTCAAGCTCAAGGTTTCTACGTTCAAAAAGGTCTATTCGAAGAATACGCAGCCTTTGGTCGCGATCACGGTCACGATTTAGCACCTTACGACACTTACCACAAAGTCCGTGGCCTACGTTGGCCTGTTGTTGACGGTAAAGAAACACTGTGGCGCTTTAAAGAAGGTTCAGATCCATACGCTAAGAAAGGTTCTGGTTGGGATTTCTACGGTAAACCAGATGGTAAAGCTCTTATCATCAATGCTCCTTACGAAGCACCACCAGAAGTGCCAAGCGACGAATACGACATGTGGTTATGTACAGGTCGTGTTCTTGAGCACTGGCACACAGGTACTATGACTCGTCGTGTACCAGAACTTTACAAAGCAGTACCGGATGCACTTTGTTACATCCACCCTGCTGACGCTAAAGCTCGTGGCCTTCGCCGTGGTGATGAAGTTCTTATCGAAAACAAACGTGGTGAAGTACGCGTTCGTGTTGAAACTCGTGGTCGTAACCGTCCACCACAAGGCTTGGTATTCGTACCATTCTTTGATGCAAGAATTCTGATCAACAAGTTGATCTTGGATGCAACGGATCCTCTGTCTAAGCAGACGGATTACAAGAAGTGTCCAGTTAAGATCACTAAGGTTTCTTAAGAGCCAAGCGCTTTTCGAACCTAGATACAAGATCTAACGTATTTAATATTGCGACTACTTTTTTCATCACTTTTTGAAGGAAGTAGTCCACTCAAAGAATTAGCCTTTAGGCGGAGAAATTAACCATGAAAAAACTGATTACTGCCCTACTATCAGCTGGTCTTTTGCTAGCTGGTGCAGTTCAAGCTCAAGCTGAGCTGGATAACCCAGGCGGCATTGGTGGCGTAGAATCTCTACGTGGTGCAAGTGAACTTGAAGCAACTCGCGCAGCAGATGACTTCAAAAAGTTTCCTCGTGACCAAGTACTTGAGAGTGACTACGTATACCAACCACCTTTAGTGCCTCATACTATTCGTAGCTATGAAGTGTCTCTTAACGCTAACAAGTGTCTTGCTTGTCATAGCTGGAAAAACGCAAAAGAAATGGGTGCAACTAAAGTGAGTGTAACTCACTACATGAACCGCGAAGATGCGGTACTTGCTGATGTTTCACCTCGTCGTTACTTCTGTCTACAGTGTCACGTACCTCAAGCTAATGCTAAACCGCTAGTTGAGAACGAGTTCAAACCTGTAGATTCACTGCGTTAATCGTAGCCGGACTGTAAGAGAGGCTATATATGATAAAATTACTTAAAGCGTTTTGGAAAAGACTCGCGACACCAAGTAAAGCAGCGGTAGGCGTTGTTTTATTCTTGGGTTTCTCGGGTGGTCTTTTGTTCTGGGGTGCATTCAACACAGGTATGGAAGCAACCAATACGGAAGAGTTCTGTTCTGGTTGTCACGCACCTATCGTTGCTGAAATCCAAGAAACAATTCACTACTCTAACCGTTCTGGTGTTCGTGCTATCTGTTCAGACTGTCACGTACCTCATGAGTGGACAGATAAAATTGTTCGTAAGGTTCAGGCTTCTAAAGAGCTATACGCACACTTTATTGCGAAAACCATCAATACTGAAGAAAAGTTCAAAGCACGTCGTGCTCACTTAGCAGAACGCGAATGGGCTCGATTGAAAAAGAATGATTCACTTGAGTGTCGTAACTGTCACCAGTTCGATTACATGGACTTCTCAGAGCAGAGCCCTCGTAGTGCGAAACAACACTCGACAGCGCTAGCTTCTGGTGAAAAAACGTGTGTAGACTGTCACAAAGGTATCGCACACAAACTACCAGACATGCACGGCGTTGAAGGCTGGCAATAAGGAGCGATTGAATGAGTACTTTAGAGAACGTAATTTGGCACATCCTAGGTTACAGCGCTATGCCAGTTATCATTCTTGGTGGCTTTGCAGGTGTTGCAGCCGTATCTCTTTGGCTTTTATCTATGACTAAAGACAAAGAAATCGATTAGAAATCGAAGAGTACGTCAACTTTTATCAGCTAATTTTAATCCATTCTGATA
>NZ_JBFRSN010000453.1:0-2906 GCF_041473595.1 Vibrio sp. 10N.222.46.A1 | reverse complement strand
GCCAATGACAGTTGGTCTGAGTTGCCGAAGGTTAGATCTAAACGGCCGTTTTGCAGATCCAGATACACTTCATCTTGCCCTGTGTAACGCTTAATGTTGGCAACACTGCCAAACTTATCCGTTACGTAGCGATCGTGAATCGTACCTTGCTGAACACCGATGGTTTTGCCCGTTAAGCCAGCCTCATCAACGCTGAACTCCGCGCTTTTAGCAGCAACAAACACGGCTGGTGTTTGGTAGTACTTATCAGTAAATAAGATTTTACGCTTACGCTCTTCAGTAATGCGCATCGAAGCCATAATCACATCTGACTTTCTTGCCAATAAGCTTGGAATTAGCGAGTCCCAGCTTTGTGAAACCCAAGTACAATCGAGTTTGGCTTGCTCACACAGTGCATCAGCTATCTCAATATCAAACCCGACAGGCACACCGTCACTGTTTTTATAGTTGAATGGCGGATACGTAAAGTCTGACGCCAAACGGATTTCTTTCGCCTGTACCGTTGTACCAAGTAAAGCTGCCGCACAAGCGAGTCCTAGTATTATCTTTTTCATCATTGCCATCCTAGATATGATCTTTATCGAGTTGAGTTTGAGTTTCTATATATTGTTCTTGTTGCTCCTGTCGCTTCTGCTGATCTTGTTGATTCTGTTGCAGCTCGGTTTGGTAGCGTGTTAGTGACGTTATCACTTCTAGCATGCTCTCTTGGCTACCAATACTGATTCGTACACAGTTACGCAAAGCAGGTTCGTGGTTTTGGTTCCTTGTCACAATGCCATCCTTCGCCAATACGCTAAACACATGGTGCCCCGGTTTTTGACGTAGCAAAACGAAATTGGTCGATGACGGATAAACCTGTTCTATAAATTCAAACCGCGTTAGCTCACAAGCAAACCGATTACGCAATTCGACCAACTTTAACGTCGCGCTTTCCATCAACGCAATTCGTTCATCAGACAATGCGTCTAGTACAATTTGAGATGAGCAATCTGGCATCGGATACGGTGGAATTAATTTAGCTACATACTGCATCACATTTTGACTCGCTAAGATAAAGCCACAACGTACGGCTGCGAGTCCAAACGCCTTAGACAAGGTGCGAATCACAACCAAATGCGGATAACGCTCAATAAGACTCACCGCTGATGTTTGCGGTTCAAACTCAATATACGCCTCATCCACCACAACCAGAGATTTACCCTGAGTTCCCTCAAGAACCTGAATCAAATCCAATTTAGGGATCACATTGCCCGTAGGGTTGTTTGGTGAGCAAAGAAACACGATATTAGCCAATTCCGCTTTATTCACTATATCAGCGACGTTAAGGCTGAAGTCTTCCTGCAATGGGGAGTCCAAGGTATTTATCGCCAATGCATCGGCGCAAAACTCATACATAGCATACGTTGGAGAACAGATAAGTATGTTGTCGCTCGCCGGCTTACAGAATGTTCTAATCAGCAAATCAATCGCTTCATCTGCACCACGGACAGCAACCGTCGCGGCATCAGTGCCACAGTAACCTTGGTAAGCCTTAGCAATATCTTGTGGTAAGAAGTCTGGGTATCGATTGTGACTCGCTTCTCCTTGAAACAACGAGCTTTCCAATTCATTGGCGTTTAGCCAGACACGTCCATCACCACCAATTCTTCTTGCCGATTGATAAGGTATTAATTTTTTTACAGCCTGAGGTACTAAGCTATCAATAAAAGATGTCAAGAAGCTATCCCTTTCACAAAATCACAACGTCTTCATCATTGCCTTCATATTCAATAAATGCGACCTATACACATATTAAATCACAAATGATGATTAAGTACTTACATTCAAACAGAACACTATTGATAAATGAATCGAAATAATCACATAATAGCCATGATAAAAAATCATAGGTAAAGATATGAATCGCACACTTCCTTCAACTAAAACCTTGCTCGCGTTCTTGTCGACGGCAAGGCACCTCAATTTTACGCGAGCGGCACATGAGCTGAATGTTACGCAAGGTGCAGTGAGTCGTCAGGTATTGTCGTTTGAAGAAAGTCTCGGGTGCGATCTTTTCTACCGACATGCTCGCGGGTTGTCATTAACACCTAAGGGAGAAGAACTGGTTCCGCTGATTCAAGATACCATCCAACAACTGCAATCGGCGTTAAATCAAGTTGCCAGCTCTCCATCGAAGATCAAGCTCAACGCACCAAGTTGTATTACCTCTTGGCTGCTACCCAAGTTGATGTCTTTTCAGCAAGCCTATCCTGAAATTGATGTCGAACTCACGTCGACCATCAAGCACGTTTTTGAACCAAGCTTTGACCCGTTTGACGCCGTAATCACCTATGGTAAGAAGCCAAGCCAACAATCGATAGTGAGCCAGTTATTGTTCAACGAGCAACTGGCTCCGGTCTGCCAAGCTCAAAGCATTACGCAAAGCCATCTTGTAAGTAGCGCTTCTACTATCATCAAGCCACACAAGCTCGCTCAATACACTTGGTTACACGCCAACAATGAGCAGAGTGATTGGCGACTTTGGTTAGAGCACATAGGAAGTCATGACCTTTCAAGTAAGAACAACCAACAATTCGCGACACTTGATCAAGCGATGAACGCAGCCATTCAAGGGTTTGGTATTGCCATAGGCGACATCACGCTGGCCAAGCAAGATATTGATTTGGGTAGATTGGTGAAAGTGAGTGAAGGCAGTGTCTTCTCTGGAAATGGTTACTTCTTACTGCAACCCAAGAATCGACAAAATACATCCTTATCTACGCTGGTTGATTGGCTCGTCGATTAGCGGCAATCATCTTGGGTAAGCCCCCACTGTAGCTTTAATAGATCGTCATAATGAGAATTTTACCATTCTCAAAATGAAACTATTTTACGCTCGCTGCGTATTGGTATCTATAGAATAGAAC
>NZ_JBFRSN010000452.1:0-1185 GCF_041473595.1 Vibrio sp. 10N.222.46.A1 | reverse complement strand
GCATGGCACTCTAACGTTAGAGTGTTTGCTGATGAGTTGATGGTTGATATTCCACCTATGGTTAAGGTGAAGGTCGTGCCTGATATGACCATTGATGTCACGCCAGAGCTTGCAAAAATTACGGGTGATATCGCATTACCGTGGGGACGTATCGTTGTCGAAGACTTACCACCGTCAGCGGTCGGCGTCTCTTCTGATCAAGTTATCTTGAATAAAGATCTTGAGCCAGAGAGCGAAGACACGATTCCATTCAATGTGATGACCAATATTAATATCTCCATTGGCGATGACTTTAAACTGTCTGCTTTTGGTCTTGAAGGTGATTTGGTCGGCAAGCTCAACGTGGCTCAAAAAGACCAAGGTCCTTTTATCACAGGTGAGGTAAATATCGTCGATGGTACTTACCAATCCTTTGGACAAGATCTCTTGATCAAAGAAGGTAAGATTCTAATGAATGGGCCTCCGGATCAGCCATATGTAGCGATCAATGCGATACGTAACCCTGATAATACTCAGGATGATGTGACTGCTGGTATTCGAGTGACAGGCCCGGCGACAGAGCCGACCATCGAAATTTATTCTGATCCTGCGATGCCGCAAGCCAACGCGTTGTCTTATATTTTGCGTGGTCAAGATATTGATGGTGAGTCGAATGGTTCAATGACAACGACCTTAATTGGCTTAAGCTTGGCGAAGAGCGGCAAGGTTGTCGGCGAAATTGGTGAGGCTTTTGGCGTACAGGACTTGCAATTGGATACTGCAGGCTCTGGAGATGACTCCCAGGTTACGGTCAGCGGCTACATTCTCCCTGGTTTACAGGTGAAGTATGGCGTAGGTATCTTTAACTCGTTAGGTGAGTTTACTGTTCGTTATCGATTGATGCAGGATCTCTATGTTGAAGCCGTATCGGGGCTAGACAGTGCCGTGGATCTTCTCTATCAATTTGAATTCGAGTAACACTTGAGTCGTGAATGATTAGCGGATTACGAATGCTGAGGAGGGGTTATGCAGCAACTTGTTTTTGTTTATGGAACCTTGAGGCAAGGTCAGTCCAACCACCACTATTTGCAGCAGTGTGAGTGCTTAGGAAGATTTGACACCCCTGAGGAATACGCTCTTTTTGATTTAGGTGCCTATCCAGCGATGATTTCTGGAAAGAAAAATGTCGTTGGCGAGGTCTATACC
>NZ_JBFRSN010000451.1:0-1438 GCF_041473595.1 Vibrio sp. 10N.222.46.A1 | reverse complement strand
GCCGAGTAGCGCGTTTTCACGAGAAACCAAATCGAAGTTACCACGTACACGAACCGATGCGCCTTTAACAGCAAACAACAACAGTGAACCACCGATAACGAACACTAAGAAACCTAGAATAAACATACCACGGGCAGGATCCGACGCGAATGCGTGAACCGATACCAAGATGCCCGAACGAACTAAGAATGTACCTAGTAAGCTTAGTGAGAATGCAGAGATAGCCAGCAAGACTGTCCAAGCTTTAAATGTGCCACGCTTTTCGGTTACCGCTAGTGAGTGCATTAGAGCAGTACCAGCTAACCAAGGCATGAATGAAGCGTTTTCTACTGGATCCCAGAACCACCAGCCACCCCAGCCAAGTTCGTAGTAAGCCCACCATGAACCAAGTGCGATACCTACTGTTAGGAATAACCAAGCAGCGATTGTCCAAGGACGAGACCAACGAGCCCATGCCGTATCTAAACGACCGCTCATTAGAGAAGCGATTGCAAAAGAGAACGCTACCGAGAAACCTACATAACCCATGTAAAGCATTGGCGGGTGAATAATCAAACCCGGATCTTGCAGTAGTGGGTTCAAGTCACGGCCATCAACAGGGAAGAAAGGCAATGTACGTAAAAACGGGTTAGACGTTACGATAATGAACAGCAAGAAGCCGACAGTAATTAAACCCATAATCGCCAGTACGCGAGCCACAGACTCTTGAGGCATACCACGACTAAACGTTGCAACTGCTACCGTCCAACCCGCTTGGATTAGAACCCAAAGCAGTAGTGAGCCTTCATGAGCCCCCCAAACCGCGGTAATTCGGTAGTACCAAGGTAGTTGGCTATTCGAGTTACTTGCTACGTATTGAATCGTAAAATCATTTGTGTAGAACGCGTAACACAAGATAAAGAACGAAATCGCTAGGAATCCGAACATACCCCACGACAGCGGTCGTGCACTGTTCATCAATAATGTGTTATTTCGAGCGGCTCCATACAGTGGGAGCACGCTTAGCAGCAGTGCAAGTCCCAAAGACAGGATCATCGCAAAATGGCCGATCTCGGCTATCATTGAGCATTTCCTTCTTTTTGTTCAGTCGTGTATTGCAAAGGCTCATGAGTTTTCTTCATTGCTTCAGCAACTTCAGAAGGCATATATTCTTCATCGTGCTTTGCCAACACCTCAAACGCTTCAATTGTCGTTGCATCCTTAAGGACACCTTGAGCAACAATACCTTGGCCTTCACGGAAAAGATCAGGAAGGATGCCATCATATAGAATCGTCACTTTAGGGCCTACATCAGCCAAATCGAAGCTAACACGCAATGATTCATTGTCACGGCTTACAGAGCCGACTACAACCATGCCACCAATACGTAAGCGTTGACCCACTTCAGGTTTTTTACCATCTTTGCCGTTGACGAGCTCGGTTGGTGTATAGAACAGAT
>NZ_JBFRSN010000450.1:0-275 GCF_041473595.1 Vibrio sp. 10N.222.46.A1 | reverse complement strand
TGGCTGGGCTACCTGGATTCGAACCAGGGAATGCTGGCATCAAAAGCCAGTGCCTTACCGCTTGGCGATAGCCCAACAGGATATCATTTAAGATATCTAAATAATGGTGCGGTCGGAGAGACTTGAACTCTCACACCTCTCGGCGCCAGAACCTAAATCTGGTGCGTCTACCAATTCCGCCACGACCGCAGCAAAGCTTTTACTCTAGCGAAGAGTATAGTTAAGAAGACTTATGGTTTGTCTAAGTAACGTTGTAATGGCTGGGCTACCTGGAT
>NZ_JBFRSN010000449.1:0-8567 GCF_041473595.1 Vibrio sp. 10N.222.46.A1 | reverse complement strand
ATATTACTGGGTTATCCAATTTAAAAAACTGGAATGCCAAGATAAACATTAAGAACGTATAGGTTATTTTCACGACACGACTCATTTGCATTAAGTCACGTAAACTATAATTAGGATTCTTGTGCACCTTAAGGCTTGCATATATAAAACCAAACAGCGGTGGTAACATCGCGATTACGACACCCAAAGCTGAAGACTCCATATCTACTTTATTACCAAAAAACACTTCATATAAAACTACACCGACGGCTAATACTATTTGGCAGAGAACAACTCTTTTAGCAGCAACAAGGATGTCGCTACTTATCCCATTAAGCCTCATAATAAAACCTTATATTTAACAGTGTAAGTCAATATAAAACACAGTTTGAATATGTTTTGTTACTAGCACTTACTTGTTAATAGCAATTTGACTTGTTAATAAACCTTTACTTGTTAACAAAGAAATAATCTTTCTGGCTTTATATCTCCTGACGAAATTAAACGTTAAAAACTAACTCGCTATCGTTTCGACAAAATATAAACTACGCCTAAAATTATGTGATCAAAACGACAAATATCGGCATCAATAATTCCATTTTTGAAATGAGTGTTTTTCATTTATGAAAGTAATAGTTCTATTATTAAACCCATGAATATTTAAAATGCTTTGTTTATAGCGAGAAAAGGGAGGTTTTACCCAGAAAATTAGAGATAAAGAATATTAAGATATGACGTTATCAATTAAGCATATTCAATGACTTAGAGTCTTTCCTAAATGTGATGACGGGTTGGTATTCGAAGCGGGGTATAACCAAGATTTTGTTGATATTGGAAGGTTTCGTTTGTGTAGTGAAATAGCAGTATGGTGCTCCTTATCATTAAGCTAATATTTTTTAATATCGTTATCATATTTTCATTATTGATGTATTGGAACGCGAATCAACACGCCCAGCACCGGGTTCAAGATGAAAATTTGATGAAAAATTCAGCGTCCAACCGCTGATGCAACAAAATCTAGGGTCGATGATGAGAGCGAGGAAACATACATACAGATGGAAAGTACGGGTTAATTGACTCAAAAATAGAGGTATCGCTGAGGTTGGGTCGAATTATTATCAGACGAATTCGCAGAGCATCGACCCAGAAATCACAGTTTCAATACAGAAATAGTTGGAATCTAAAGATGTTTGTCGTATCAATAGGCCTATAGGAAGCGCATTCATTCATGTTTCTCTATTACTCTTCATAGCTTAGGTATTGAATACACAAGTCATGAAAGGCTTGTGCTTGTGGCGAGATCGTACGGTCAGCCAATCTGAAAATACCGATCTGACGCTGTAAGGGCGGGTCAATCAATGGAATCCAAACCAAACGGGTTTCATTGGTTGGGAAAGCCAGCTTAGGTAGTGTGGTCACGCCTATCCCGAGCTCTAACACTGAAAACAACGAAGTGATGTTCTCTACTGAATACAGAGCCTGTTCGCTGAGCATTCGTGCGGGAGTTGGGTCAAGTAGGGTACAAGTACCGTTGCGAATGAAGGGTTGTTTTAACAAAGTTTGCCATTCTATTCCCTCTCGTTGAGAGGCGATAGGGTTGTCTT
Organism: Vibrio sp. 10N.222.46.A1; assembly: GCF_041473595.1. Taxonomy (NCBI): domain Bacteria; kingdom Pseudomonadati; phylum Pseudomonadota; class Gammaproteobacteria; order Vibrionales; family Vibrionaceae; genus Vibrio; species Vibrio sp. 10N.222.46.A1. The sequence goes on along the minus strand of NZ_JBFRSN010000449.1, from coordinate 6,984 downwards.
TGAGGCAGACCACACCAATAGGGTCAGAGAGTAAAGGCGTGAAATCGATGCTCTTTTCTTCTAAATGGGAGCTATTTCCGAGGGCTACATCCACCTCTCCAGAGAGTAATCTCGCTTCCACACCTGCCGCATTATCATCAATTAAGCTGACCTCAACATTGGGGTACTTTTCGCAAAAAGCCCCTAAAACACTAGGGATTAGTTTTGCGGCCACTGAAGGGACACTCGCTATTCGAACTCGCCCTTGCTGGCCAGCTGCTGCAGCACGGAGGTCGTTATCTAATGCCTTGTAAACATTTAAGAATTGAATGATTTTCGGTAAACATATTTCGCCAAAAGGTGTCAGCGTCGATTTGTTGCCCGTTTCAAACAGTGGTTGGCCGAGAATTTTTTCTAGCTCTTTTATCGATGTTGAAAGTGCCGCTTGCGAGCGATTTGCTCGGTGAGATGCCGCTCTAAATCCGCCTTCTTCGACCACTAAAACAAAATGTTTTAACTGTTGTAGCTTAATACTCATGACAGGAATCCTTCTCTAGGCCTTGCTATACCTTACTTTTTTAAAGGTGATAGATTTTATTTATCAAATGCACAAAATTTACCGTTAGATTTATCAATCGTCAAGGTGCAGTATTTAACCATCTTGAAACATAGTTGTTACAAAGTTGGATGGAATCGTGAACGCACAAACTAAAAAACACCCAGTAAAAACCGAGCTTTTCGCTTCAAAAGCACCACTAGAGTGGGCAATCGTTAATAACGGCACTCTATACACAGCGCAGATTCCAATTGATGAAACTGGCGCAGTAGTAGAAGGCGGTATCGAAGCGCAAACGCGTCAGACTTTTAACAACCTTGTTCATACGTTGGAGTGTGCAGGCGAATCTATGGATTCAGTGCTGCAAGTTCTGATTTACGTGACAGACCGTGAATATCTAAAAACGGTTAACAGCGTATACGGAGAATACTTCAATGCACCTTATCCAAACCGTGCTGCGGTCGTCGTTGCAGGGTTAGCAAGAGAAGAAATGTTGGTTGAGTTCGTGGTTTACGCATCAGCCTCTCAACCTGAATAAAGATACTGTGAACTGAGGCAATTTGCGGATTAAAGCTATTTGTCTGTAAAGATCTTTATTGATACAAGCGTCTTGGTTCAGTTTTAGATACAAGATTTAAACGTTATTTCTTATATAAATTAACGTTTTATTCATTAATCAGATGGTTGCCAGGCTCAAACGCAACCTAACCGTTACAAGGACAGAATGATGACTCAATTACAGAATGTTCAAGCAGAAAACGCACTTTACATTGGCGGCGAATGGCAAGCGGGTGTAAGCACCGTTGCGAACATTAACCCATCAGATATTTCTGAAAACATCGGTAACTTCGCACAAGCAAGTGCTGACCAAGTTCAACAGGCGATTTCAGCGGCAAAGCACGCTCAACCAGAGTGGGAAAAAACGCCGATTGAACGTAAGCAAGCAGTACTTCAAGCAATCGGTGATGAGCTGATTGCACGTTGTGATGAGCTAGGTACGTTGCTTTCTCGTGAAGAAGGTAAGCCTTTTGCTGAAGGTCGTGGCGAAATTTACCGTGCAGGCCAGTTCTTCCAGTACTTTGCAGCTGAAGTACTTCGTCAAATTGGCGACAACGCAGAATCAGTACGCCCTGGCGTTTCTGTTGAAGTGACTCGTGAAGCGGTGGGTGTTATCGGCATCATCTCTCCTTGGAACTTCCCGACAGCGACTGCTGCTTGGAAAATCGCTCCAGCGCTTGCTTTCGGTAACAGCGTTATCTGGAAACCAGCAAACCTAACACCAGCAAGTGCGGTTGCGTTAACTGAAATTATCCACCGTCAAGGCATGCCAGCAGGCACGTTCAACCTTGTTCTAGGCAGCGGTTCGAAAGTAGGTGATGCACTGATCAACTCTAAAGAAGTGAACGGTGTGAGCTTTACTGGTTCTGTTGATACAGGTCGTAAGGTTGCAGCTGCTACAGCGCCAAACTTCGTTCGTTGCCAACTAGAAATGGGCAGTAAGAACGCACTTGTGGTTGCTGATGATGCTGATATTCAAACAGCTGTTGATGCAACTATTGCAGGTTCGTTCTCTGGCGCAGGTCAAAAATGTACAGCATCTTCTCGTCTCGTGGTTATGGATGGCATTCACGACCAATACGTTGAAGCACTAATCAAGCGTATGAGCGAGCTTAAAGTGGGTCACGCACTAGAAGACGGCGTATTCATGGGCCCTGTTGTCGATGGTAACCAACTTGAAGCAAACCTAGGTTGGGTTGAGAAAGCACGTCAAAGCGGCGGTGAGCTAGCATTTGGTGGCGAACGCCTAAGCATGAAACACGAAGGTTTCTACATGTCTCCAACGCTGTTCTTGAATACTAAGAACGATTGGGAAGTGAACCAAGAAGAAGTGTTTGCACCAATGGCAAGCGTGATTCGTGTAGCTGACCTAGAAGAAGCTATCGCGACAACAAACGATACTCGCTTTGGTCTAACGGGCGGCATCATTACTCAAAGCCTACGTACTAGCGCAATGTTCAAGCAACAAGCGCAAACAGGTTGTGTGATGGTGAACCTACCAACAGCAGGCACGGATTACCACGTACCGTTTGGTGGTCGTAAAGAGTCTAGCTTCGGTCCTCGTGAGCAAGGTCAGTACGCGAAAGAGTTCTACACAGTCGTGAAGACAGCTTACCAGCGTCCTTACTAATCCACTTTCTATATAAGAATTGGATAGCTGAGGATATTAAGTCCCTAGCTATCCAGCTATCGAATTGGCCTGATTCACAGAGTCAGGCCAACATCCCAACCAAAGCCGCAAACGAAATTAGACAAGTGATTTAACCCATTTTTGAAAACATGTTATTTGAGCGTGTTTTCAAAACCGAGCTAGAACACTGAGCTTTCAATAGGAGTGGTTATGTACCAGCAACGGATTGTTATAGATGGATTGCAATACTGCAATTGGAACAGAGAATATTTCCAAACACTAAAGGCGAGCGGCATTACAGCAGTTCACGCTACCGCGGTTTACCACGAGACAGCTCGTGAAACCTTATCTCGCTTTGCAGAATGGAACTTAAGATTCGAGCAGAATGCAGACATTATCATGCCGATTCATTCAATGGCTGATGTTGAAACTGCAAAAGCGACCGGCAAAGTCGGCATTTTCCTTGGTGCTCAAAACTGTTCGCCAATCGATGATGAGATTGGTCTTATCGAAGTGATGCGTCAGCAGGGTCTTTTGATCATGCAGCTTACTTACAACAACCAAAGCTTACTGGCGACAGGTTGTTATGAGCAGAACGACACAGGCATCACGCGCTTTGGTAAACAGGCTATCGAAGAGATGAACCGAGTGGGCATGATCATCGATATGTCTCACAGTGCGGAGCGTTCAACGCTTGAAGCGATTGACCTGTCTTCTCGTCCTATTTGTATCAGCCACGCGAACCCAACGTTTGCTCATGATGCACTACGAAACAAATCAAACGATGTGATTAAAGCCCTAACCGAACGCGGTGGCTTAATTGGATTCAGCTTGTACCCATTCCACCTACCAAATGGCAGCCAATGTACGTTGGAAGATTTCTGCCAAATGGTTGCGACGACCGCTGACATGGTTGGCGTAGAACACCTAGGTATTGGTAGTGACCTATGCTTAAACCAACCTCAAGCCGTTCTTGAATGGATGAGAAATGGTCGTTGGTCTAAAGCAATGGACTACGGTGAAGGCTCTGCGAACAACTCAGGTTGGCCAGATGCGTTGCCTTGGTTCTGTGGTAGTGCGGGTATGGAAAATATTTATAACGGATTGATGCGTCATGGTTTCAGCGAGTCTGAAGCTGGGCAAGTCTTGGGAGAAAACTGGTTTAACTTCTTGAAAGATGGCCTAGAGCCTCAAAGTAAGGGTTAAGTGCTTTCTCACTAGTAATCATCGAATTAGCAGCCTTCTAATTAACCTTCATTTAGAAGTGCTGTTGTTACCAATTTAACTATTCAAAAGGAACAACGGTCTATTTCGCAACGCGGTAACCCAAACATGGATTAGCCTGCCCAACACAAAAAACAATAGGGCAGGTGTTAAATACACCTCTTGTAGTCATCATTAAAATGACAGCTGCAAAGAAACCTCTGGAGTCAGAGTATGTCTGATTTAACCAATAGCGTGAAATCTTCAAACGTAAATGCGGGTCAAGCACACACAGCAAGCAACAAAACGAGTAACACAAACCAGTCTGAATCGACTTCAGACAAATTAGGACTTACCAACCCAGCATTATGGTACAGCGGCGGTTTTATCGCTCTGTTCGTGGCGCTTGCTTTATTTGATGGCGAGCTGCTATCAAGCTTAGTAAATACAGGCTTTGCTTGGTCGGTAAAAGTGTTCGGTCCTTATTGGCAAATGCTTCTTCTTCTGACTTTTCTTATTGGTCTTGGCCTGGCGGCAGGGCGAACAGGCAAGGTTATCCTAGGCGGCATCGCGAAACCTGAAATGGATGGCTTCCGTTGGATGGCAATCATCTTCTGTACGCTACTTGCGGGCGGTGGTGTATTTTGGGCGGCAGCAGAGCCTATCGCACACTACGTTAACCCACCACCGTTGTATGGTGCACAAGAAAACGCACAGCAAGGCGCAGTGAATGCTTTATCACAATCATTCATGCACTGGGGTTTCCTAGCATGGGCTATTGTGGGCAGCTTAACGTCTATCGTGGTTATGCACCTTCACTACGACAAAGGCTTGCCTCTTAAACCTCGTATTTTGCTTTACCCAGTTTTGGGCGAAAGAGCACTGAAAGGCCATACCGGCGCATTGATTGATGCATGTTGTATTGTCGCTGTAGCGGCGGGTACTATCGGTCCGATTGGCTTCTTGGGTTTGCAAGTCAGCTACGCTCTGAATGAACTGTTTGGTATTCCAGATGGCTTCACAACTCAGCTAATCATTATCTTGTTCGCTATCGTGCTTTACACATTGTCGGCATTAAGTGGTCTCAACCGCGGAATGCAAATGCTAAGTCGTTACAACGTAATTTTGGCAATGGCATTGATGATTTACATCCTTATCTTCGGTCCAACGAACTTCATCTTCAATGGCTACATTCAAGGTGTAGGCAGCATGATAGATAACTTCATCCCAATGGCAACATACCGTGGTGATGAAGGTTGGTTAAGCTGGTGGACAGTGTTTTTCTGGGGTTGGTTCTTAGGTTACGGCCCAATGATGGCAATCTTCATCGCTCGTATTTCACGCGGTCGTAGTATTCGCCAATTGGTATCAACCATTAGCCTTATCGCACCGTTTGTAACTTGCTTCTGGTTCACGATTGTTGGTGGCTCTGGTCTTGCGTTCGAAATTGCAGATCCAGGCAGCGTAAGTAAAGCGTTCGAAGGCTTCAACTTACCAGGCGCGCTACTGGCGGTAACTCAGCAGCTACCTATGCCAATGCTTATCTCTATTCTGTTCTTGATCTTAACCACGATCTTCATCGTAACGACCGGTGATTCGATGACTTACACCATCAGTGTGGTAGTCAGTGGTGAGACTGAGCCTAACGCAATTATTCGTACTTTCTGGGGTGTGATGATGGGGGTAACGGCATTGATTCTGATTTCCCTAGGTTCTGGCGGCATTTCAGCGCTGCAATCGTTCATCGTAATCACAGCGGTACCAGTGTCCATAATCTTACTGCCATCGCTCTGGAATGCGCCTCAAATCGCAATCAAGATGGCAAAAGAACAGGGTTTGTAGAAGAGCCGAGTTTATAAAAGAGCAGGGTCTGTAAAGAAATGAGCCTGTAGATAAACGCTCTCTAAAAATGAAAGAGAAACAAGGTGTCAGCCTTTGAAAGAAGGCTGATACAAGGTTCCGAAAGGAAGAGGAAACCCGTACTGGTGAAGATACACCGGGCGGCACGTATTTAGGTCAATCGATCTAGTCAGGACAAATAATAAGGGGTGAGTTCACTTACCCCAAATAACGTGAAAGCTAACCAACACACTGTAAAAACGAATGCTTCAAATGATGGCAACGATCGGTTCTGAATGGCTAGCAAAATCCTATAACTATAAGGTGGTGAGCAAAATGGATGCACATCGTTCTACCTACACTGAATCAGCACTACGTGACGCGACTGTCGTCATGGCACCGGAAAGGCTAGGTGCAATGCACCAAACACGTATCAGCTTCGTTAGAACTCTGATTCGTAAAATGGCGCAGCAAGAATGGAAAGTGACGAAACATGAGTGGCAATTAGACGCTCAGGGTTTTGGTCATGTTATCTATAAGCTTACGACGCCAAACCATGTTTATCATTTGGTTGTTTTCTGCGATGAAATTGCAGATGACGAACGAAATGACCGTGTAATTGCTGAAAAGTGGGACGTAACGTTTGCGCTTGTTCTTGGTGATGTTGATGTCACCCTACTTGAAAGACTTCGTGCGAATGTACCACTTCAAGAAGCCGGCCGTAATCCTAACAATGTGCTTGTTTTAGCGCGTGCAAACAAAAGTGTACGTGTGTTTGAACATATCGTTAGTCACCTGGCTAAAGGTGTTCAACCAACGCCCAAAGAACTGGCTGAAGTAGGCTACATCCTGCGAACCACTGCCGTTTATGGTAATGGCAAATTTGGCATCGCTGATTTTAAAATCTTAGAGAAAAATGAAGATTTTAATCAGTCGTTTAGCGCGCAAATGTGTGCGGTGTATATGCTGCGTGAGTTCAGCTTAGACTGGGTTCATTACCTAGCCGAACAACAGGGCGGTGAACAAGCGATTACCTTGCATCGAGGATTACAACGTTACCTTGGTGTTGGTAATGCAACTGGTTTAGGCATGGCGCCATACCTTATTAACCACCCTAGTATTGTCGATCAGTGGATGACGACCCGTGAACATGCATTGGCGGACGTGTTGTCCAGTGAGACTAATACGGCGTTGATCGAGCCACTACGTACCTTAGTTA
>NZ_JBFRSN010000448.1:0-2363 GCF_041473595.1 Vibrio sp. 10N.222.46.A1 | reverse complement strand
GATGTAGAGCGCCATATCAGTAACGCGCTCGCGGGCCTTTTCTCGCTGGGTGGCAAGAACGATGTGGCCGTAGTTGAAAACCTCATCAAGTTTGATGAGTGTTTTGAAGGCTTCAGCTACGAAGGTGTGCCAGACGTACGAATCATCGTATTCAAAGGCTACCCTGTGATGGCGATGATGCGTCTGTCCACTTCAGATTCAGATGGTAAGGCTAACTTGCACCAAGGTGCTGTTGGTGTGGGTATAGACATTGCGACAGGTAAAGCGGTTCGAGCGGTTCAGTTCGATCAGCCTGTTACACACCATCCAGATACGGGTAAAGAACTCGCGTTATTACAAGTTCCTCACTGGGAAAAGCTGTTAACTCTAGCATCAAGTGCTTGGGAAATGACGGGCTTAGGCTATATGGGTACTGACATGGTATTAGACCAAGAAGAAGGCCCTATGGTACTAGAACTTAATGCTCGACCTGGTTTAGCTATCCAAATAGCGAACGGCGCGGGGCTACTTCCTAGACTGCATCATATTGAAAACCTTGGCACGCCTGCTGAATATCCAAAACCTGCGGAGCGTGTTGCTTACGCTGCAAAACAGTTCGGTCACAACTAGTCAAAATTTTGTCACTTAAATTTTAGGCCAAAATTTGGGGTGTTTGGGGTTATCTCCCCTTGCATCCCAATCCTTTCTATACGCTTACTTCAGCAACACATTCACACCAAAAATAGATTAAAAGGTACTTATTTGTGCTAATTCCGCCTAGGAAGTAGAAAAATACGCACCATCAAAATCAATTAAAACCCATCAAATTTGTGTAGATACCCTATTCACTGTAAATCCCACGCATAAGTATTCACACTGCTTGTTTGTAACGACGTTCCCTTACAAAACGACCAACAAATAAATTGTAACCCTATGTTAGCATACGGATAATTTAGTCAATAAAATAAGCAACAACTGTTAAGGAAATGCTCTGATGACCGTCAAAAATAAGATTATGCTAACAATTAGCGGCCTAATCTGTTTAACGATTTTAGTTATATCTACGATAGGATATTTCGAATTTAAGTCTGCCACCACGGATGACTACCGTCATAACTTGTCTACGAAATCGTTTCTTGTAGCCAAAGCTGTCGAAGGGAAAATGGAAGCGTATTTCGGCGCTTTGGAAAGCATTTCAACCAGTATCCATACTGATAGATCCGGTAACATCATGATCAACCCGATGCTGTTGAAAATGATGACGAACAGTAAAGAATCTCTTGGTGTTCTTAATATTTACATCGGTCTTCCTGATGGCAAAACTTACGACGTTAAAAATCAAGGTATCATTCCCAACTTTAATGCTAAGCAAAAACAACGCGAATGGTTCAACCTTGGGTTTTCAGGTGCAAAACGATCAGTAACTAACCCTTACCTAGCAACAACAGGGCATTTAACCATGTCGGTTGTTATTCCTTTTAAAGCCAGAGGCGAAACGAAAGCAGTGATTGGCCTTAGTCTTAAAATGAGTGATATTACAGACTATATAAACGAGCTATCTGAAGAGCCAAACTTATTTGTCTCTCGCCAAGATGGTTTCCTTGTTGCCGCTAGCTATGAAGATTTTATTGGTAAAAATATCTACGATCTTCGACCATCATACCGTGAACACGGTAGTAAGATGACCAGTGAGCACTCTTACAATGTTCCAGATAAAGGCGATTTTTATGTCGTTTCGTCTCAAATTGAGTCATTAGGTTGGAATATTTGGGCTTGGGCAAGTTGGGACGACATTGAAGCGCCTTCAAATGCGATGGTGAAAATAAATACTGTAGTTGGTCTAATTTTCGCGGTTATGGCAACCGGAATAACATTCTTATTAGTTACCCGATTAATGTATCGTCCTATTGGCGGGGAGCCACAATACATAGAGGCTCTTGTTAGTCGAATCTCGGCAGGAGACCTGACCAACATCCCTAAATTAAATGGCGATGAAACGGGGATCTACCGTTCAACTCTTGAAATGGCAGGTAACCTCCAAGGTATTATTGGCAATATTGAGCAGTCTTCAAACTCTCTCTCATCACAATCTTCATCTCTTGAGACCTCGTCAAATCAGTTAAGTACCTCATCAGAAGAGCAAATGATGCAGCTAGAGCAAGTTGCAACCGCGATGAATCAGATGACCGCGACTGTTGCGGAAGTGGCTCAAAATGCGATGCAGGCATCATCATCATCCAATGAGGCAAGCCTTTCATCTCAGTCAGGTCTTGAGACTGTGGGTGACATGAACCAGCAAATCAGCTTACTTGTAACGAATATTGAGCAGGTTCAAGATTCGATTTTGGGTGTTGAAAAAGAAACTCAAAATGTAGGTAGCATAC
>NZ_JBFRSN010000447.1:0-6683 GCF_041473595.1 Vibrio sp. 10N.222.46.A1 | reverse complement strand
GCAATAAAAGGAAGCTTATCAAATATCCAGATTATGCTTACCGTGTGAGACTTTCGCCTTCAGGTAACTCTCATTTCCCGACTTGATATGTGCAGAAGTATTCACCACTTCTTCAATCTCAATACCGAAAGATTTCAGCTCATTGATCTTCTTAGGGTTGTTAGTAACCAAGCGGATTTTTGTGGTTCCTAAAGCGCGAAGCATTTCTGCCGCTTCGGTAAAGTCGCGTAAATCATCACCAAAACCTAGGTGGTTATTCGCTTCATAGGTGTTCATGCCTTCGCTTTGCAGACGGTACGCATCGATTTTGTTATACAAACCAATACCACGACCTTCTTGGCGTAAGTAAAGAATCACTCCCCCCGTCTCACCCATAATTCTGATGGTTTCATCTAACTGCTCACCACAGTCACAGCGAGAAGAATGAAAAACATCACCAGTCAGGCACTCAGAGTGCATACGAACAAGAGGTATGTCTTGTGTCTTATCCGCTGATTTAAATATCACAGCAACATGCTCTTTATCTGTTTTCAATCCATGAAAAGACAGAAGTTCAGCATCAATACTGCTTGTTACCCCTACTTTGAAATCTATTCTGGCACGCACTTCCGCCATAGCTATACTCACTTGAAAATTCGATGTATTTAACAACACTACACTATATGTCTAGGCAATATTTTGTAGCTAACTATCTAATGATAGACACTATGAGGCTGTTAACAATTTTTTTCAAGGTCGACCACGTACAAATTGTTATATTATAACAATTAATTTTCTGGGTAACAAAAAACCCCACGTTGGGATGACCAACATGGGGTTATAAATCAATCAATTGCGGCTAAGACTACACTTTTTGCGGAACGATCAGCTTAGTTGAGTTTGCTTCCAGATAACAAGCTGCACCCAAGCATTCTCTAATTCACTTAACTCTTCTTGTGTCAGTGTAGAGATGCTCGACTTTGCACTGTATTTTTCTGCCCATTTATCAGAACGGACATGAGTATAGAACTCTTTTTTTAAATTTGAGATTACGTTATCCACAAACACATCCTTATATAACAGTGCTTAGCCTTTATAATCCGTTAATATTACAAAATACAGCTCAATTGGTAAACAGTAATACACAATTTTTATGAGTCATTCCTAACACTCGCTACTGATAAATATACAAACAAAAGAAATAATAGGCTCGGTAACAACCAAAGTAATATGTTTGAAACACTCATTGCTGGCTTATAAAGCACAAATTCACCAAACCTTTCTGTCATGTACTGAGTGATTTCATTGTTACTCTTCCCTGCTTTCACCATATTGAATACAACAAGGCGTAAATCTTTTGCTATGGGAGAGTTCGACTCAATCAAATTTTGATTCTGACATTGTGGACAGCGCAGCGATTTTGCCAAACTAATAGCACGCTGTTGTTGATTAGGGCTTTCAAACTCAAATAACTCTACCTGAATGCTTGTATCTTTATCACTCGCCGTAAACAAATCCTCAGCTAATACAGGGAAGTTGACGACAATAGCAGCGCTAAGTATGAGCACTATGTTGAGTAGGAACTTCATCATCCATTTGTACCTTTAAAATAGTGAGCGAGTTCTTTACGCCAAACCGATTCATTAATCACACCTAGCAACTTCTTCACTATTTGGCCTTCAGCATCGACTAAATACGTCTCAGGAGTACCGATTACGCCCAGCTCTAAAGCCAACTTCCCTTGAGGATCACTGATCACAGTTGAGTATGGGTTGCCATCGTTGGACAATACATTGAGCGCTGCCCCAGGGTTATCTCGATAATTGAGACCCACAATTGGAATGCCTTTCTTCTGCAGTTCGAGTAAAAAAGCGTGCTCGGTTTTACATATTCCGCACCATGAAGCCCATACATTGACCAGTTGGTAAGGATGCTGAGTAATATCAGAAAGCGTAAGCTTAGCCGTTTCAGAACTTAATATTTCAGAGCTTAATGCTTCAGAATCGAATGACTCATCAGTAACGAGTTTTTCTGCCGTAAATTCAGGGAAAGCCCTTTTTTGCTCTGAAACGCTGGTCGTTTGTTGCTTATTGTCGAGCGCATATGAAAATGCAACGACCAAAGCAACAGCCACTGAAAATAGAGCAATGAGTTTATTACGAACGCTGGTATGCATACTGTGCAGCCTTAACGGTTTTCTTTTTACGATTGGTCAGTGAAAGCACAGCACCTAGAATTGAGAACAACCCACCAAACCATATCCAACGAGCATACGCTTTGTACTGAACTCGAAATGCATAAGCGGTAGCGTCAACTTTCTCACCCATGGTGATATACACATCGCCATGCCAGAACCATTTCATTGCGGGCTCGCTCATGTTCATCACTCGAACTTGGTAATGTCTTCTTTCCGGCGAAATAGAAAAACTTTGCTCGCCAGTATCTAGCTTAAGTATCGCCTTTTCAGCGGTAAAGTTTGAGGTGACATAAAGCTCTGTATCTTCATGAGCAAGCGTCCAGTCCATAAACTCCACCTGTTCATCTGGGCTTAATTTATAGCTGCGCTCAAACGAGTGGTAACTGTTCATTGCAGCACCTACAGCTAAGACCGCGACACCAACATGGGCAAATGTCATCACCCAGACTTTTCGTTGGAACTTGGAACTGCGCGTTACCGCTAAGCCATAAACATGAGTGAGTAAAACCCAAAATGCGAGTGCCCATGTCATCAGAGCCATCACTTGTCGTTGGACTTGTTCCACTTGCCAAGAATAACAAACGTAACCCAATGCCAACGACATAAGAACTAACAATGAAATAACACCTTTGGTTGCTTGAGGTTTAACACTCAACAATGGGGCTAAGCCAACCACGCCAAGTGCAAGCAAAGCCAAAGGTGCAATCAACAGATTAAAGTATGGCGCGCCCACCGATATGTTACCCAGCCCAAGCAGTTCAAAGACCATTGGATAAAATGTACCAAACACCACAACAGCGGTCGCTAATACAAAAATGAGCACCGCAACTAGGCTTAAAAAGCTCTTACTGTCGAAGCTAGTAATCGGGTTAGATTCAAAAGATTCCCCTCTGATGATAAGAAGAGAGAAAGAGCTCACTAGCACCAACATCAATATAAGTAGCAGTGCGATACCTTTAGTCGGGTCAACAGCGAAAGCGTGTACCGATGTGAGTACACCAGAACGAACAATAAATGTGCCTAGTATACTCAAACAAAATGTAATGAAAGCAAGGCTTAGAGACCACTTCAGAAGCTGTTGTTTACCTTTGGCAACACCTAAACAATGCAGCAAGGCTGTCGAAGTGAGCCACGGTAACAAACTGGCATTTTCAACAGGGTCCCAGAACCACCAGCCGCCCCAGCCTAATTCGTAATACGCCCACCAAGAGCCAAGAATGATCCCTGCGGTTAAAAAAATCCAAGCGACTAGACACCAACTGCGACAATGGGCAACCCAATCAAACTCAATAGGATCAACCAGCAAAGCGGCAACGGCAAATGCCAGCACCACAGAAAAGCCGACATAGCCAAGGTAAAGTAATGGAGGGTGAAAGATCAGACCGACATCTTGCAACATTGGATTAAGGTCACGCCCTTCTAACGGCAAAATCGAATTCATTTCAAATGGGTTTGATGCGAATAAGGTGAACCAAGCAAATATCGCGAGCAGTAGATTCATTACCCACAACACACGGCTTTGGTATTCATTCGAATAGTGTTTTTGTAAGGCAATAACGCCAGACCAGACGCTGATCGTCAGTACCCAAAACAACAAGGAACCTTCATGGCCTGCCCATACGGCTGCAAGCTTAAAAAATGAGGGTAATTGAGTATTTGAATGTTCAGCGACATAGAGGATAGAGAAGTCATCACTGACAAAGGCATAGCCAAGCAATGCGACAGAAGTGACAGAAAACAATGCACTTGAAAGAGAGAAACTGCGGACTAAACTTATATTTTGCGTCCGTTTGTTTAGCATTTGATAAAACGAATGCACACCAATAATGCTACTGAGTACAGCAACCAACACTAAACTAAACAGCCCCAAAGAACCGACCATATCACCTCAATAAGGCTCCGCTAGAGCAGAGCCGATCTGAACACGCATCTCATGTTTACTAAAAGCATGTTCATTAATAAGCAGATGTCTAGTATCCGACATCTGCTCACTAATAAACTTGCGCGAAATTAAGCTATCGTTAACTGCCCTGCATAAAGAACAAAAGTTCGCAGCATTAATACGCCCATTAGGCTTAGCGAAGTCACGGAGAAAATATACACCGAGCTATGGCGGATTGATGTTGGTGTGACGGCATTCAACAACAACGGTAAAACCATACCAACACCGATGACGCCATACCAGAACCAACTCGCCCAGAAACCACTGCCAATTGCGTTCCATACTGCTTGTTCACTTTGACCACCAGCGAAGATCAGCCCAGTAAAGAAAGTGATAAGAACAAACAACTCAAACATCACTACCGGGCGTTCAAATCCGTGGATCCATGAAATACTCGGGCTATGAGGTGATTCTTTAAAGACCAACACACCAAATAAAATACACGCCGCCGCACCCGAAGATAAACTCGAGAACAAGAACAAAATCGGCAGTACTGGGTTATTCAATAGTGGGAAGGTATTTAAAGCTGACAGCAAGAATCCGGTATAAGCGGCAAGCATCAAAGCAAGAACAGCTAAGAATATTTCCAAAGCATTCTCGAACACTTCTAATTTGCCAATCCAGTTCCCGACAAAGTCGAGTCGCCCTTTTAACCATGTTTGGTCACTCAAGAACACGACAATTTGATCTCTAAATATAATGCCGATCCAAAGGAACAAGATCACCATATACACTTGGAATAAGATCACACCCATCGACATCACAGACGTTGGATTATAGAAGATCATGATCTTCCAAAATGACAGTGGTTTTGTCAGGTGGAAAACCAAGATCAGCAAGCCTGAGATGATCCCAAATGGCGCAAGAAAAGCTGTCGCCTTTAACACACCATTATGAGCAGGATCGCCTTCAATAACCTTGCGCTTAAGGTAAATGGAGATCATTACGGCACCCGCCGACATCCCCGCGAGAAATAGATAGATTGCTATAATCCAGTCCCATACCACGGTACCAGACTGAAAAGCTGCGTCCCATGCACTCATAATCAAATCTCCCCTTTTTGGTGTGGCACTTTATAGAGTTTTGGTTGAGTGCCTAGATAGGCTTTATCTCTGTAAACCACCTCGGATTGAAGTACTTGGTTTATCTCACTCTTAGGGTCATTTAAATCGCCGAATGTCAGCGCTTTAGTTGGGCAAGATTCGACACAAGCAGGCAACTTCCCTTGTGCTAGATTGGTATCACGACAGAAGTTACATTTATCGGCTGACTTGTTCTCTGGATGGAAAAAGCGCACTTGATATGGACACGCTAACAAACAGTAACCACAACCGACACACTTCTCTTTGTGGACATCCACAATGCCCGTTTTTTCATCTTTGTAGGCAGCCCCTGTTGGGCAAACCATCACACACGGCGCGTTATCACAATGTTGGCAAGAGTTACGAGTAAAACGGTAATCAACATTTGGATATTCGCCTTGGGGTTCGCTCTTAATAATTTCTAAGCGCGACACGCCTTCAGGTACTTTATTCACTTCACGACACGCTTCTGTACAAGCAGTACAACCAATACACGCGGTTTCGTCATGAATCATTCCATAACGTTTAGCACCATCTTCTTGAACATTGGCCAACGTTTTACGACTTGTCACCGCCGCAGTTCCCGCGACACCCGTGGTAAAAATAACGGCACCAGCGCCTGCTAAAAAGTTTCTTCTTGAGCAGCTCATAGATTACTCCCCTTCTTTCTTCTGGTTGAAGTCTGAATGGCAATCCACACACAGCTTAATGGTTTGCTTTTTATCTAAGCCCAACACCTTTGCTTCAGTCGCATGAACATCATGGCAGTTTGAACACGTTAAGTTTTGCGCGTGAACATCGTGGGTCCAGCTAGCTTCACGCAGATCATCAGGTTTGTGACAATCGATACATTGGCTATTGGCATCCAAAATTAAGCTAGGATCGAGGAAAACCTTTTCGGTTCCTGGTTGTGATTGAGCCGCGCGATACTTCACCACTTCTGGTGCACCTTCACGGTGATCGGGGCTAATTGAACTATGACAATCGGTACAATTTACTTCACGGCCAAGTAAAGCGTGTGCACTTTCACCATGTGAACCCAATACCGTTTCTTTTGAATCTTTATGGCATTGAACACACTTGTAGTCTTTGTCGCGGATTAATTCGACTTCATGTCTTGTTGATTCTCCTACTGGCGTAACAGCAGGCTCAGCAACAGCATGAATGGAATAACCATAGAGGCAGAATGCTAGAAGGGATTTAAGCATTATGACTATGGCCAATTTAATATTGCCCATTTTATCCTTTCCTTATACCGGCATTATTTAACTCTCAACTAAATAATATTCCGGTTAAACAAAAGTACCCTTAAACGATATTATTACCGCTTAAATGATATCAATTCTTATTTTGGATAAGCCACAACGCTTTCTATAGTTAGAATATACCTCTAATTAGGTAATACGAAATTTGGATAGGTTAATCTGTGAACGCAATCACCCTATTTATACCATGGTCAATCTAGGTAATTGATTGTTATATA
>NZ_JBFRSN010000446.1:0-3862 GCF_041473595.1 Vibrio sp. 10N.222.46.A1 | reverse complement strand
CGGCAATCAGGGCAACGGGAAGCAGAACGGTAATGGTAATAAACCAGCGACTGGCTTCATCAAAAAAGCCCCTGCTAGTCAGCAATCTCAAGGCAATGGCGGCGGGAATGGCAAGTCAAACCGTAACAAAGCGGGTAATGGTCAAGGTGGTAAACCTGTGAGTAACGGCAAGAATCGCCAACGCGCAGCACAACGTTAAGACAGCAACCCATTGACTTCGCTATGGTAAAAACACAAAGCGCAGCTTTTTAGCTGCGCTTTTTTGTGCCCGTTGCCAATGGCTAGCTCCTTAGCCACGTAAATACTTAGATACCAAGGGGGGTTACCTACTTATCTAACGCGTAAACACCCAATACTGGCTAAATAGGTAATTGGTGACCATTCCGACAAGAGTCCCCACTGCCATTGCGATAAAAACAGCTCCGATAAAGGTAGGAAGCAATTCCGTCATCAGCTTAAAGCACAGCAAATTAGGTACCGCTGATATTGATGCGGTAAACATGAACTTTTGCCACTGAATCAGCTTCTCAGACCAATGACCTCGCCCTTTATATTCAAAAGTCAGTATACGATTACCCAACCATGTCGTCGTTGCAGCAGCAATAAAGGAGCTAATTCGCGCCATCATTAAAGGCAGCCCAACAACATAATGCAGCAATGCAAAAACCAAACAATCAACAACAAACCCACCAACACCAACCACAGCAAATCGAACCATCTTGTGGTGGGACTGTAGTCTTTGGCTATGTGATTGAAGCTTGTCATTGAACATTCGTAGCCTTGAGTTAACGCTGAACATCATTTTCACTTTCAATATGATTCAACGAAAAATTTGGTGTGTTGCTCTGGTGATGGCAGCTGAACAGAGCACGCTTAATCTTGACCGTCGGTTCCAAAATACACGTTAATGCGTTCTCTTTGATCTTAATTTCCACTTCCGCTTTATGGCCGATCAAATAGAATTTATCGATGCCATTTAGTTGCTCGATATCAAGAAGCTTTTTCGCTTGCCCATGACTGTAAAATTGCCCTGAGAATGGTCTTTTACCCACATAAAAACTTGGCGCAGAATCCGTAATCTGTTCAAAAATAATACGGTCACTTTTCTCGTTCGCCTTCCCTAAGTTCAGGTAAACCATCGCAATCATTAACAGCACAGGTAGCACCAAAGCCACACTCGAAAACCACTTCTTATCTTTTTCCACCACAAGTATAGCAACCAGCATCCCAAGGGCTGGAATCCCCGGCAGTACGTACGCAGGGAGAATATTGCCCGCCATAGTGAAAAGAATCAGTGGCGAAATCAACCAACAGACAAGGAATGAAAACAACCCACTATTCTCAGCGTTAATTTCCGCAATTTTCTTGCGACGAGCGAAAGTTAAAATAGGTAATACAATCGACCACGGCGCAGCGGCCTGAATCCAAAACACCCAGATCATGCCTCTGGTTTCATCATGAGCAGAACCGTATAAATCGCCCTCCCAACCACTCACAACAAAACGCTTAAAGTGTTCGCCAACAATAAAATAATCAATAAAGCCCGGAGTAGCCATTTCAGCCATAATGTACCAAGGCAAGGCAATCGCCAGCATGACACCTAAACCAGACAACAGTGGAAAGCGTTGCCACAACACTTTAAAAGCCCCAAAGATACCATGTTGTAATAGCAACCAAGGGAATACTGCGATACCCATGATCACAATCGCAACAGGACCTTTTGCAAGCAAGCCCAACGCCAAGCCTACAAATCCAACGTAACCCCAGGTTTTGTTGGTTCTCTCACTTCCTTCGCCTTTACAGTCTTCTCCACCGAGCCAACATAAGTAAAAGCCCAGCATCGCGATGGTCATGGCTAACGTTAACGCCATGTCGGTCATCACAGCACCCGCGGCGATAGAGAAAATCCCACATGTTGCCAATACAACAGCCGCCACTAAGGCACTTTGTCCCGTACGCTTCGCCAGATACGCGACCAATAGAATCGTCGCGAAACCTGCTAACCAATGCGGAGCACGCACAGCAAACTCACTCAAGCCGAACAACTCAATACCAGCAGCACTCATCCATGTTAACAACGGTGGCTTACCCCAAAAAGGAATACCGTAATCAAACTGAGGGGTTAACCAATTGCCAGTTTCTACCATCAAGCGAGCCATTTCTCCATAGCGCGCTTCAGTGGTGTCCATTAACGGATAAGTCGCCAAAGATAAAAGCCTTAGAACCAGTGCAAAAGCCAACAAATACCATAGATGCGTTCTGTTCAGACTCATGCTGATTCCTCTAATTTAAAATGTGTTTTCAATGCGGGTGTATCAACGACCGATTGGATCAGATAAAGAGGGCGATTCTTGGTTTCGATGAAAATACGACCTATGTACTCCCCCATTAAACCAATACTCAACAGTTGGATTCCGCCAAGTGCAAGTTGCACGACCATCATTGACGGATAACCCGTAATTGGCTCACCAAACATCATGGTTTTGAACACGATGAAGACGCCATACACGAAAGCAGTAAGCGCCACTAATCCACCAACTGCCGTCGCAATACGCAGTGGGCGGATAGAGAATGATGTGATGCCATCCATCGCCAATCCGATGAGTTTCAAATAGTTCCACTTGGTCTCGCCACAGAAGCGAGCATCACGCTTAAATTGGAGTGTCGCTTGTCGGAAACCCGGCCATGAAAAAATGCCTTTCATGTAGCGGTTACGTTCTGGAAGCTGATTGATATGGTCGACAACCTCGCGGCTTAACAGTCGAAAATCACCCACATTCTCAGGAACATCAATCTTCGCAGCCACGTTCATGACTTTGTAAAAGCTCGCTGCTGAAAACTTCTTAAACCATGTTTCACCATCACGCTGGCTGCGCTGCATATTGACGACGTCATAACCTTCGCGCCACTTGGCAATCATTTGCGGGATAAGCTCAGGTGGATCTTGTAAGTCAGCGTCTAGCAAAATCACCGCTTGTCCACGACAGTGCTCAAGGCCTGCGCTCATCGCTGATTCTTTGCCAAAATTACGGCTTAAACCGATAACAGAAATTGAGCTATTGATTGAAGTGAATGAACTCACCAACTCCAAGCTGCTGTCTTTGCTACCGTCGTCGACATAAACGATTTCACTCTTGATGGGCAAGCTATCAAGCACCTTGGTAAGGCGAGAGTGGAACTCTTCCAATACCTCTTGTTCATCGTAAAAAGGCACAATGATAGACAGAGAAACCGCAGGGTTGATCTGCGATGTAGATATCTTAGGGCGGCTTATATGAAGTTCAGACATAATACGTTCTTCTATTTTTTAATCTGAATCCAATCTACCCTCCCATAAGTGAAAGTTATGTTATTGACATATTTTTCACGCTCACTCAGGATAATGTTACCGTCTATTTCTGTATGAGAATCAAAATGAAACGAGTTCTATTAGTCGAAGATAACCGTGAAATCGCAGGTGTCTTGTTTGATTATTTTGAGTGTATTGGTATGGAACTCGATTATGCGGACAACGGCGAACTCGGCCTGCAACTCGCGTTGGAAAACTCATTTGATATCATCATATTGGATCTGATGTTGCCAAGAATGGACGGCCTCACGGTTTGTAATAAACTGCGAGACCAAGGCAACGCGACACCTATTTTGATGCTGACCGCGCTAGATAGCCGCGATGATATGTTGAAAGGGTTTGAGCATGGTGCCGATGACTATCTAACCAAGCCTTTTGATTTGGATATTTTAGAAGCAAGAATGAACGCACTAGTTCGTCGTTACCGCGGAAAAGTAGCCTCTTCAAAACTTCAGTTCGGTGAACTCACCATCGACCAAAAAACCCGTAAAGCTTACCGCCAAGATAAGCTTC
>NZ_JBFRSN010000445.1:0-2543 GCF_041473595.1 Vibrio sp. 10N.222.46.A1 | reverse complement strand
GAGGGAAGACTTGTAATTCTTTTCCTACAAGGAGAATCGAAAGTATAATGAACACCCATTCTAACCTTTCGCCAGAAGACCTGCTAGGTGAGGCTTTACGATCTTTAGAGCACTGAGCTGGAACTTTAACGTTTTCTAGATTAGCGCATGATAGCTGAAAATATGAGCAAAAAAATTAAGAGTAATTACACCATGACAATGCGATAGAGTCAGACCATGCTCTAATCAAAAAGCTCATCGAAGCGATTCAAGGTCTTTAAAGGTTACGGATATTGAACAAGAGTCAATTTGATTTTTGGTTAAGCCGTGACCGGGCAGAGGTGAGAGTGCACGAGGGATCAGCGTTTTTGAATGAACTCTTCAATACATTTACAGTTTAAGTATAAAATGAGGCGGCCAAATAGCCGTCCCAGACACACCATCTGACTTGTTTATTCACTCATTCCTTTAAGCCAAAAATTAATTCAATTTCATCATCAAGTCTTCTGCCCGTTGGTATAAAACCAAGTTTTTGATAAATAGAGAGCGCATTGCCTTTTTCTTTATCCATCGTGGTCAGGGAGACGCCTTTTAAACCGATAATGGAAGCGTATTTCTTACTGAAGTTAATCGCTTGACTCCCCAATCCCTTTCCTTGGAAACGATGGTCAATCATGACGCGCCATACATATAAATGCTCCTTTTGAAAGTGTTCATCGTGTGTGTCCAGTATTCTAGGG
The DNA here is from genome assembly GCF_041473595.1 of Vibrio sp. 10N.222.46.A1. Taxonomy (NCBI): domain Bacteria; kingdom Pseudomonadati; phylum Pseudomonadota; class Gammaproteobacteria; order Vibrionales; family Vibrionaceae; genus Vibrio; species Vibrio sp. 10N.222.46.A1. The sequence continues at coordinate 1,824 of NZ_JBFRSN010000445.1, read as the reverse complement.
TCAATCAGAGAGATCAGGCCCGCAGGTTTATCGTTTAAGTAAATACCATAGTTGATACTATCGTCGTTAAAACTGGCTTCTGCAAGCCACTCTGCGTTGTTAGCAATGAGTTGTTTTTGAGACTCTTCCACTGAGAGAGCAATAATGTCATCGATAATGGTATTGTTTATTTTTAAAAAGCTAATTTTATTCATGCTTATTTACCTTGGGTAGGTATTTCATTAAAAGTAACTGGCCAATGTAAGGATCTTGATAAGCTAATCTTGAGTTATCAAAATGGTAATGCCGCTTTTGTTCCTGTCATTTAACATAGGCTCTTCAACTATCTTATAGATCTCTTTATCTGGCGCATGCTAGAACTCGCCAATCGTTTTTCATTAAGGTATATAGTCACAGTAGAGTATGCTTTCTCAAACAATGAGGATGGAAGTTCTTGTTTCCTATTTTGTCTGCACCCATGACAGAAATATGAGTTCCAAGCGTTGCCCACGATGATTAAAAAAAAGGGTCCGTACAGTATTTTTGCAACAGTCCCGTTACAAGAACCAAAACAAAATCCCTGCTAGAGTGCTTACTAGTGTAATGAAAGAGAGCTTTAACGTGTTCTAAGCCAGTTACATGTTGTATGTCACTTATCAACTAAAATGGTGGCTCTTCTCTTACCGCCTTTGCACTCAACAGTGACGTTCACTCCATTGACGAGTGCTTTCTCATTATTCGCTCTGGCTCTCACATCGAGTTCAAATTTGGACAACGAGTTCGGTAAGCGCAAAAGAAAGAGTGCTGGTTACCCTTTTGCTTTGGTACAGGCCAAATCTTGATGTTATCGAAGATGGCCAATCGCAGTGCTAAAATAGACAAAACTCTGGAATATTGCAGCTAATGTTATCGAAAGCTATTCTGCACTATTTTTGTAGTTTGCGTAATTGGTGTAGCCAAACTCAACACCAATGATACGAACCGCCATATAAGTTTTAGCCCAGACCATTTGACGTATTATTCCGGAATCTTTTGTCTCTTACAGTATGACTTTGTAAGTAAAATCATTACATAATGAAAGCGTATTCACTAGGTTGCTAGTTCAAACCTTGATGCTTTGGTTTTTCTAATAGCGATAAGATGTCGCTCCTAATGAATTGATAGCAGAGTAGTTTCTTACGTCTAAAGCGGGACTTGATTGGCTGAACCAACGATAAATATAGGACGATTCACAATAATGCCGTGCTTGGCCGACATATCACTCAGATTGACATTACTCATGGGCGTTGATTAAGCGACTTTCCATACTTGTTAGAAGAATATTTATTACTTCTAAATCGTAGTCAATACAATGTTTCTAAAAATGACGTACTCTCTTACCTTTATCGTTTGGGTATAAAGAGAGTCGATTTAAAAGTGGGCAGTAAAACGTTGAATATTTTATAAAACTTTGACCAGAACGTTATATAAGGGCTTCAAGGAAGGTAATAACCTTAGTCTTTCGGTCTTTTTTATGACGTTGTCACAATGAAAGTTGGGTGAGGCGATAATTCCCCTCACTCAATTAGTACCTGAATATGATAACAATAAGGCCGATGGGTAGGAAAAGTCTAAAAGTTTCGTACAACGTCATACCATCCGGATGAAGGTGGACGTTAAGTGGGAAGGTGATGAAAGGGTTCCACATGACTCCGCGTTTAATCGAAGAAGGGACCTGTCGTATGACAAAAGAAAGTGCCGCGCCGTTTTTTTTTCTTATCCTTATTTTTTATTGATTTAACTATTTATCTCCCCACGCGCCGTCCTTTATTGATGGCCATTTACTTGCTCGGCTAATGAGAAAGT
>NZ_JBFRSN010000444.1:0-614 GCF_041473595.1 Vibrio sp. 10N.222.46.A1 | reverse complement strand
ACTTTCTCATTAGCCGAGAAAGTATAAAGCCTTGCTAGTTTAAGGGCGAGGCTCCTGCTTTACGAAGACAACCCTCACGAATAGCGCTATCACTTCGCTTTCTGCTATAAAATTGCTCGATTCCGGCCCAACTTGATGTGAGACATGCCTAGCTCTCGTTACGCTCAACTCTCATTCTTTTGACGACACGAACGACCGTTCGTGGTGACACTCCCACAAACTTAGCTGTTTCATTGATGCTCATCTCCTTAAGAACTCGAAGTTTGTAGATTTGTTCGTGCAACTCTAAATCGGGCCTTCTTCCTCGATACTTGCCCATTGTCTTAGCTTTATCTATGCCTTCCTTTTGGCGTCGACGTCGATCTTCGTAATCTTTACGAGAAATCGCCGCGAGCATATCCATCATCATGTTATTGATCGCTTTAATCATCGAATTCGTGAACTCATCGGATATTTTCAGCTATCATGCGCTAATCTAGAAAACGTTAAAGTTCCAGTTCAGTGCTCTAAAGATCGTAAAGCCTCACCTAGCAGGTCTTCTGGCGAAAGGTTAGAATGGGTGTTCATTATACTTTCGATTCTCCTTGTAGGAAAATAATTACAAGTCTTCCCTC
>NZ_JBFRSN010000443.1:0-267 GCF_041473595.1 Vibrio sp. 10N.222.46.A1 | reverse complement strand
AATTACAAGTCTTCCCTCTACCATCAAAGTCCTCTTGTCTTCTGCCGTATGCAATGTACACATTAATGAGAGTACACTCCCTCTCTCTCACTGAGCAGGTAATTTTCCTGAGTTTTTTTTGAAGACCTTCAAACATTCTATCGAGGCTTTGGTCACTATTTGCCTTAGTAAAGTGGCCATAGACTTCAGAGATAGTGCTATTTATTGATAGCTCAAACCTATGTACTTCTTGTTTCATTTGAAATAACTCAAGTATTATTGGGATTT
>NZ_JBFRSN010000442.1:0-4513 GCF_041473595.1 Vibrio sp. 10N.222.46.A1 | reverse complement strand
GCTTTTTTGTATCTATTGTTTTGTCCTAAAACGTATTCCTTTTGATATGTGTGTATCGAATGATAAGTCATGACTATTGTTCCTCCATAGCACCTTAATATGTTGATGGGCATATATGAAACTGGCGAAATATACGCTTAATAAATGGTTTTTCATCCGCTTTGTGCTGAACATTGTCTCAAGTTTGGGACTACTCTCTGCTTTGTTGCTATCACATCGTTTGCCTCAAGCAATGTCTGATATTCGCTCATGATTTATCTACTTTATTCCTGTATATCTTTATAGGATTAAAGAGATGTAACATCGCTGTGAGTTTATTTGCATATAAATCAATGCACTACTAACGTTTAATTTGTGTTTTAGAAATCCATAGAGAATAAGTGAATTTGTGAAAAGGAGTCTCTTAGCACAGACATGGCATTTTTTATGGGGAAGACTAGGCTTAACAGTAAGTAAACTATAAAAAAAACAGGTTAAATACTTATCTCTTTTCAACTCGAAGAGGCACAACAAAAGATTGGCCATTGATGAGGGGTAAGTATGAATTTGATTAAAGCCTGTAATGATTAACAAAAATAATTTGTACAGCTCTAGATAAGAGTGCTTGTGATAACGGGGGATATATGGATATTGAGGTTTCGCGCCAAGCTGCGGTTGTTGAAGCAGTAAGTGGGGATGTGGTTGTAGTAACACCTGACGGCAACCCAAAAAAAGTTCTAGTTGGCGATATCATCCGTGAAAATGAGATAGTCATTACCGCAAATAATGCAGAACTTGTATTAGGTGCTCCAAATGGTGAGGTTCTGGTTGGCGAGAATTGTGTTGGATGTATTGACCAAGAATTGTCTTGGGCTGATGCCCCTATCGCCGGAGAGGTCAATTTCGATCTAGAGCAATCTGACGACGGAGCATTTACTGACGATGATATTGCGGCAATCCAAGAAGCTATTTTAGGTGGCGCCGATCCTACTGAAATTTTGGAAGCAACGGCTGCTGGTGAAGGGCTAGGCTCTGCAAATGCAGGCTTTGTTACGATTGAATACAATAATATTCAAACTCAGCCCTCGACATTCTTTGAGACATCAGGGCTTGCGAAAGAAGAGGTAGAGGAAACTCGAGAGGAATTTAGAACGATCACACGTTCAGCTGGTGGTCAATCGATCAGCGAATCAGTCACTGAAGGTTCTATTTCTGGCAATACCTACCCCCAATCTATTACGACCACAGAAACGATTATTGCGGGCAGTTTAGCTCTAGACCCAGATTCTTTTGTCCCAGACACACTCTCCCTTGCTTCACTCCTAAGTGAGCTTAATAACGACATTACATCAAGCGGCCAAGTTGTCACGTTTACTTACGACTCGGTAACGAATTCCATTGTTGGTGTTCAAGGTACTGACGAAGTATTACGTATCGATATTGATGCTACTAGTGTTGGCAATAATATCGATATCTCATTAACCACCACGATTTCTCAATCTATTGATCATGTTCCGTCTATCGGTGGTGGGCAGGTTTCTTATACTGGCGATCAAATTAACTTTGCTTTTGATATTCAAGGTGAAGACTCCGCAGGAAACCCAATAGCATCACCAATTAATGCGCTGGTTACTTTATTTGACGGAGTGAATCCGTCTGCTGAAAGCGTGAATATCAATAATGTAGAAACGAGTAGTGCACCTATTGAAGGCACTTTTTCTAATATTGGAAGTGATAAACTTCAATCTGCTGTCTTTGATGCAAGTGCGTTAGAAGAGTTTGATGGGCTGCTCAGTGATAACCAAAATACGGTTGCAAGACTGTCTGATGACGGAACAACGATCACTCTGTCTATTCAAGGGAGAGGTGAGGTTGTTCTCACAATCTCCCTCGATACCGATGGCACATATAATTTCCAACAGTTTAAACCAATAGAAGAAGTGAGCTCCGACACGCTTTCATTCTCTCTACCGATTACGGTTACCGATTTTGACCAGGATGTCGTAACGAATACGATTAAGGTTGATATCTCTGATGGTGATAGCCCGTTCATTATTAATGTTGATGGCATCGATGTTGATGAGTCAGGCATTGTTGGTGGCTCACAAGAAGGAACAACCCCAGTAGGTGGTATTGGCAGTATCACAGCAAGTGTTTTTGAAAGTGACATTATTGACCATTACGAACTTGAACCGACTGAATTTAATACAGCGGGAGCCTTGGTTTCCAATGGTGCTGCCGTTCAATTAGAGTTAGTTAGTCAAACCAATGATGTGAGAACGTATGAAGGTTATGTTGAGGTCAATGGATCTCGAATTACGGTCTTTGACGTTAAAGTCGATAGTCCATCATTGGGGAATTATGAATTTACTCTGTACGAATCGCTTTCACACCAAGGTGCTGAAGGTGAGTTGCTAACCTTTGTATTGCCCATTTACGCGGTTGACTCGGATGGTGACCGCTCTGCACTGTCTGGTGGGTCAAACACACCAGAAGCTGCTGAGATCTTAATCAGTGTAAAAGATGATGTGGTCGAACTCATCGATAATGTCGTTTCCGTCGATGAACCGACTTTGGCGGGCGATACTGTTGTTTCTTATAATCTATTCAACTTTGAGGGTGCGGATGGTTCGACAATCCAATCATTGTCTTACGATGGGGTCGAATACAAGTTAGACCAAAATCTACTCCCAGATGCGGCACAAACTTTCCCATTTACAGAAGGGGTTGCAACGATTTCACTCAATGGTGATTTTAGTTTTGAAGTCGCTCGTGATATCAACCACTCAAGCAGCGAAACCATAGTAAAACAATTTGCCTTTTTAGCTGAAGATGCTGATGGCGACGAGAGCTTTTCAACGCTTGATCTTAGTCTTACTGATGGCCAAGATCCGGTAATTAACCTAGTTCCACCAGTGACATTATCTGAAACGAATCTTGGTGATGGATCTTCGCCAAGCGGAAATGCGGTTAGCGCCACTGAAACGATTACGTTTACAGCCGGTAGTGATGATGTCGCGAGTTTTCGAATTGATCCAAACTTGTTTAATACTAATGATACGCTCAAATCGAATGGGCTTGTCGTTGAACTCAAGGAAGACCCTCAGAACTCAGGTACTTATATAGGTTTTGTTAACGATGGGGTAAACCCTGATGTCCCAGTGTTCACGATTAGCTTTTCTACAAGTACATTAGGGGAATACACCTTCACGCTGCTTGAAGCGTTAGATCATGAAGATGGCCTTGCAAATAACGACCTGAGCTTTGAACTGCCTGTTTATGCCGTGGACACTGATGGCGATAACTCGCAAATTTCCCCGCTTACAATGACCATCGGTGATGATGTGCAAATCATGAAAGATGGTGTGCTCAATATTGTTGAACCGACGGTTGCGGATTTGGCTGCTGGTAAGGTGACGACTGCCACCATTGATGTGATGCCTGATCAGAGTGCTGATGGCGCGACCATTACCCAGATCACGTATGATAATACCGTTTACACCTTGAATCAGGGCTTAACGGGAGAGCAGCTTATCACTGTGCCTGAGGGAAAACTGTTTGTTACCCTTGAAGGTGAAATACGCTTTGAACCCAATCGCGATTTAAACCACACAAGCAGCGAAGATATCGTTAAGACGATCGTGGTGACGTCAAGTGACTTTGATAAAGATCCGGTGACATCCACCGTTACTTTGACCATCACCGATGGTGATATTCCAATCATCAATACTATTCCAAGCGTCACGCTATCAGAATCCAATCTAGCCGATGGCTCGGCAGTAAGCACCGTGCCTGTGAGTCAAACTGAGATTATTCAGTTTACCAATCAAAGTGATGATGTAGTCAAGTTCCGTATCGACCCTGCTCAATTCAACACCAACGACGCGCTTAAATCGGGCGGGTTAGCCGTCGAGTTACGTGTCGATCCACAAAACAGCAACCAGTACATTGGCTTTGTGAAAGATGGATCCAACCCAGAAGTTCCCGTCTTTACTATTAGCTTTTCTACCAGCACGGTGGGTGAGTACACCTTTACTCTACTTGAAGCATTAGATCATGCTGATGGCCAAGCAAAGAACGATCTGAGCTTTGAGCTTCCTGTACTTGCGGTCGATCGTGATGGTGATGATTCATTGATGTCGCCATTGAAAGTGACGGTTAGCGATGATGTGCAAGGCATGCAAAACCAAACGTTAACCATTACTGAGCCAACGGTGGCTGATTTGGCTGCAGGTGTTGTTACGACAGGCACTGTCGATGTGATGCCAGTGCAAAGTGCAGATGGTGCAACAATCACTCAGTTCGTTTATGACGGACAACTTAGAACACTGGTTCAAACAGATACTGGTGAGCAGCGGTTCGGTTTCACTGAAGGGACGTTAGTCATCACCCTGCAAGGTGAAGTGCGCTTTGAACCCAATCGCGATTTAGTTCATACAAACAACGAAGACATCGTTAAAACAATCGTAGTGACGTCAAGTGACTTTGATAAAGATCCGGTGACATCCACCGTGACTTTGACCATTACCGATGG
>NZ_JBFRSN010000441.1:0-301 GCF_041473595.1 Vibrio sp. 10N.222.46.A1 | reverse complement strand
ACCCACCGTGCTAGTAGAGAAGCTAATCGTAAAGACCGGAACTTCTGGGTTGGCTCCATCTTTCACAAAGCCGATGTACGCACCTGTCGTGTTTGGATCCGCTTTAAGCTCAACGACCAACCCATTCGATTTTAGCAAACCATTAGTATTAAATTGGTTCGGTTCAATGCGGAAACTGGTGACATTATCACTTTGATTGGTGAACTGAATAGTCTCAGTTTGACTCACCGGAGCATTGCTTGCTGCCGAGCCATCTGTAAGGTTAGATTCTGATAAAGTGACACTTGGAATGGTGTTGATG
>NZ_JBFRSN010000440.1:0-6201 GCF_041473595.1 Vibrio sp. 10N.222.46.A1 | reverse complement strand
GAACGTTTAGTTTTAACTTTATGCTTAATATCGAAACCGTTGCGCCCTTAGCTCAGCTGGATAGAGTACCTGGCTACGAACCAGGCGGTCGGAGGTTCGAATCCTCCAGGGCGCACCACTATTTAGGGTTTTTACTAATCCTGATGTTGAATGTTTAGTTTTGCTTTATTGCCTTAATTAACTGCTTAATATCGAAACCGTTGCGCCCTTAGCTCAGCTGGATAGAGTACCTGGCTACGAACCAGGCGGTCGGAGGTTCGAATCCTCCAGGGCGCACCACATTATTAGAGAAAGCCTCGTTTTTACGAGGCTTTTTTTATGTCTTCTGTAAATTTGTTGCAACAATGTTAAATTTGTGGTGTTTTTAACTTGTTGTATTTAAAGTAATTCTTGATTGCTTCTTTGTTATTCTACCTTTCTCATATCAATTCTCAGAAAAGCCCCGTTTAAGTCACAGTTTAAATATCTAAAAATGACTCATTTGACAGATTTATGTGATCTGATAGGCGAATAATTAACCTTATGTGTGCGTTATCCGTAACAGAACCTTAAACAAAATTGACAAACTTTTACCAATCGAGATAATCCATGGGTCGGGATCACTATTCGCTGAAATCCTGTACGTATGTCAGGATGACGAAGAAAGGAAGCAACATGACTAATATTGGAAGCCTGCTAGGAGATGCGGCGACTCTAATGATAACGGGGATGTCCGTTGTCTTTATTTTCTTAACTATTCTAGTTTACCTCGTTCGGTTGATGTCAAAACTGGTACCAGAAGAAGTACCGGAGCCGATCGCAGCACCTAAAAAAATTCAAAAATCACAATCAAACCCTTCAGCTGTTAGTCCACAGGTAGTGGCAGCAATTTCGGCCGCGGTTCATCAATACCGTGCGTCTACTGCTAAGTAGCATTTTAAAGGATTAAAAAGGAGTTTATGAGCATGTCTAAACCACTAGCTATCACAGATGTGGTACTTCGTGACGCGCACCAGTCACTATTTGCTACTCGTATGCGTATCGAAGATATGCTGCCAATTGCGGCAGAACTGGATAAAGTCGGTTACTGGTCACTTGAGACTTGGGGCGGCGCAACGTTTGATTCGTGCATCCGTTTTCTTGGAGAAGATCCGTGGGAACGTTTACGAGAGCTGAAAAAAGCGATGCCCAACACACCAATGCAGATGCTACTGCGTGGTCAAAATTTATTGGGTTACCGTCACTACGCGGATGATGTAGTAGAAAAGTTTGTTGAACGTGCCCATAGTAACGGCATGGACGTATTCCGTATTTTTGATGCGATGAATGACGTACGTAACTTTGAAACCGCAGTGAAAGCAACGATTGATGTTGGCGGCCACGCTCAAGGTACGTTGTCTTACACAACCAGTCCGGTTCACAACTCAGATACGTGGGTTGATTTGGCTAAGCGCCTAGAGGATCTAGGTTGTCATTCACTATGCATCAAAGATATGTCAGGTTTATTAAAGCCTTATGAAGCGGAAGAGCTAATCACTCGCATCAAAGCGTCTTGTGATGTGCCTCTAGCGCTGCATAGCCACGCGACAACGGGTCTATCAACCGCTACAGCCGTTAAAGCTGTTGAAGCGGGTATTGATATTCTAGACACCGCAATCTCTTCTATGAGCTGTACTTACGGCCATACACCAACCGAAACGGTTGTTGCTATGCTAGAAGGCACAGAGCGCGACACGAATCTCAAACTAGACCAAATCGAACCAATCGCGGCTTACTTCCGTGATGTACGTAAAAAGTATGCGAAATGGGAAGGCCAGCTAAAAGGTGTCGATTCTCGAATCTTGATCGCTCAAGTTCCTGGCGGCATGTTAACCAACATGGAAGGCCAGCTTAAAGAGCAAGGCGCTGCCGATCGCATGGATGAAGTTCTAGAAGAGATCCCACGCGTACGTAAAGAGTTGGGTTACATTCCTTTGGTAACACCTACTTCTCAGATTGTCGGTACTCAAGCGGTTATCAACGTTCTAACGGGTGAGCGCTACAAGAGCATCACTAAAGAGACTGCGGGTCTACTGAAAGGCGAATACGGTCAAGCTCCTGCTGAGGTTGATGCTGAACTGCAAGCGAAAGTGTTAGATGGTGCTGAGCCAATCACGTGTCGTCCTGCTGACTTACTTAAGTCTGAAATGGATACGTTAACGACTGACCTTTTAGAAAAAGCGAAATCAGATGGTATTTCACTCGCTGAAGATACCGTTGATGATGTACTGACGTACGCACTATTCCCACAAGTGGGTCTTAAGTTCCTTAAAAACCGTCACAACCCTGAAGCGTTTGAACCTGTACCAACGGCTGAAGCTGCAACTCCTGTTACGGCGGCACCACAACCTGCTGCTGGCGGCATTGAGAGCTACAGCGTGAAGGTTGATGGTCAAGTTTATGATGTTGAAGTTGGCCCTCAAGGTGAACTGACATCGGTATCTCCATCAGCGAAACCTGCACAAGCAGCTCAAGCAGCACCTGCTGCGGCTTCTGATGCAGAAGCGGTTCCAGCTCCATTAGCCGGCAACATCTTTAAAGTCATCGTTCAGGCGGGTGCTGAAGTGGCCGAAGGTGATGTTCTTCTGATCCTAGAAGCGATGAAAATGGAAACGGAAGTACGAGCTGCTCGCAGTGGTATCGTTCAAGAATTGAATGTTAAAGAAGGCGATGCAGTTACTGTAGGCGCTCCACTACTAAGCTTAGCGTAAGGGAGCACCATGGAAGGATTGATGACCTTATGGTCTGAAACAGGGATTGCTAACTTTGAGTTCGGCCAGATCTGTATGATGTTGGTTGGTTGCTCACTGTTGTTTTTGGCAATTCGCAAAGGGTTTGAACCTTTACTGCTGTTACCTATTGGTTTTGGTGCTGTATTAGCCAATATTCCAAATGCTGGATTCACGGATCCCGGCGGTTTGCTTTACTACGTTTACTACATTGGTATTGAAACTGGCATTTTTCCACTGCTGATCTTTATGGGTGTTGGAGCTATGACGGACTTTGGTGCGTTGATTGCTAACCCTAAAACACTGTGGCTCGGGGCTGCTGCTCAGTTTGGTATATTCGCAACGCTATTTGGCGCGATCTTGCTGAACTATGTACCAGGAATGGAGTTCTCAATGGCAGATGCTTCGTCAATTGCGATCATTGGTGGTGCCGATGGCCCAACCGCGATCTTTTTGGCGAGCAAGCTATCTCCTGATCTATTAGGTGCGATTGCGGTAGCGGCGTATAGCTACATGGCTTTAGTTCCTATTATTCAGCCACCAATCATGAAAGCGTTAACGTCTCCTGAAGAGCGCCAAATTAAGATGGCTCAACTTCGTCATGTAAGCAAAGCTGAGAAGATCCTTTTCCCGCTAGCTGTACTGCTTATGACGATTTTGTTCCTACCATCAGCAACCCCTCTAGTAGGTATGTTCTGTTTGGGTAACTTAATGCGCGAAGCGGGTGTGGTTGATCGTCTTTCAAAAACAGCCCAAAACGAACTGATTAACGTTGTGACTATTTTCCTTGGCCTAGGTGTTGGCTCTAAGCTTCAAGCGGATACGTTCTTGAACTTAGAGACACTGGGTATTCTAGGTTTAGGCGCGGTGGCGTTTAGTATTGGTACGGCTGGTGGTGTATTGATGGCGAAGCTGCTGAACCGCTTCTCGAAAGAAGACATTAACCCACTGATTGGCGCCGCTGGTGTATCAGCGGTTCCGATGGCGGCTCGTGTTGTGAATAAGGTTGGACTTGAGGCAAACCCTCAGAACTTCCTGTTGATGCATGCGATGGGTCCGAACGTAGCGGGTGTACTTGGTAGTGCCGTTGCTGCGGGTATCCTATTAGCTCTCGTAGGTTAATGAGTTACTTGGCTATGCTGCTCGTTACGTTAATTGGTCGTCAATTTACGCATGAGCGGTTAACTTCGCCTTATTAAATGGTTTATAGTCAAAGGGATGCTTTCGCATCCCTTTCTTTTTATTAATTAGGGTGCTTACTCATCAGGGCTTCTATCAATCAAGGAAATGTGGAAATGGAAAATAAACAGATTGCGATTACTCAATTCGGCGGCGTCGAAAACCTCAGTATTCAAACCAGTACTATTCCTGAGCCTAAGGCCGGAGAAGTGGTGGTTAAAGTTTCCTTTTCAGGCGTTAATCCTATTGATGTAAAAACCCGTGCTGGCCTTGGTTGGGCGGCAGCACAAAACAAAGACAACCTTCCTTGGGTTCCTGGTTACGATATTTCAGGGCAAATTGTTACGCTAGGCGAACAGGCAGAGCGTTTTACTGTTGGTGATAACGTAGCCGGATTTATTGGTTTTCCACTGCAAGGTGGCGGTTATAGCCAGTATGTGTGTGTTCCAGAAGTCGCATTAAGTATGGTCCCAGACTCGGTTGCGTTAGAAGCGGCTGCAGCTTTACCACTCGCTAGCCAAACCGCAGCACAAGCGCTTAACAAAGCGGAAGTGAAAGAGGGCGATCGCGTACTCATCTTAGCGGGCGCCGGCGGCGTTGGTCACCTTGCGGTTCAAATCGCAGTGGCTGCAAAAGCTGAGGTTTACACGACCTGCAGCGAGGCTAACCTTGATTACCTTGCTACGTTAGGCGCTCATGCGATTAACTATAAATTTGCGCCAGCATCGGAAAGAGTCTCTGATGTTGATGTACTGATTGATTTAGTGGGTGGTGATACCGCGCTTGATGCGTTGAAGTGTTTGAAAGATGGTGCGAGAGTGGTAACGGTGCCTACGCTGTCTGCTGAATTAATTTGCGAGAAAGCGACATTATTGGGTTTCACCGCTTCAGGTATGCTCGTTGAGCCAAATCCAGAGCAAATGGACACTATGCTTTACATGGTTAGCGTAGGGTTGCTCAAAACAGAAATTCAAACTATCTACCCGTTAGATGAAGCACAGTCGGCGCATCTACAAGTAGAAACCGGACACACCAGAGGCAAGGTACTACTTAAAATGCAAGAAGGTTAATATGCAGTGCTAGAGTTCTTTAATTCTCTTTTTGAAAACATAGCGTTGTGGTTTTCTGACTCGGCGCTGTGGGTGCTCTTCATTAGTGGCTTCTTGAGTGCCACATTGTTACCAGGGGGCTCAGAAGCAAGCCTTGTTGCAGCATTGAGCTTAGATCAGTTCTCAACATCATCAATCATTCTTCTGGCGACACTCGGTAATACTTTAGGCGGGCTGACCAACTATTGGATTGGTTTGTGGCTGCCTAATCGAACTCAATCTGAAAAGCATGGTCATAAGGCTATGGCTTGGCTGAGCCGCTATGGCTATTGGACACTGTTATTCAGTTGGTTGCCGATCATTGGTGACCCTTTGTGCTTAGCCGCGGGTTGGTTAAGAATGAAATTTATTCCTAGCGTTATTTTGATAGCGATTGGCAAAGCCGCTCGCTACAGCTTACTTGCTGCTATCTACTTCGGTTTTTTCTAAGGAGAACCTATGAAAAAGGTTTTACTTGGTACATTTTCTCTTATCGCCATTGCAGGCTGTTCTTACAATGTACCTAGCTCTACACCCTTCTTTTCCTCGTTACCTGAAGGTGTCACTCTGTTAGAAGAGGTTAAGCCTTCTAAAGATAAAGTGGTGATCCCTTACACCAAATATCAGCTTGAAAACGGCCTGACAGTTATTCTTTCCCCTGATGATTCTGATCCTCTTGTACATGTGGATGTGACCTATCATGTCGGCTCAGCTCGTGAAGAAATAGGCAAATCGGGCTTTGCTCATTTCTTCGAACACATGATGTTCCAAGGCTCTGAGAACGTCGGTGACCAGCAGCACTTTAAGATCATTACCGAGGCGGGTGGCTCGTTAAACGGCACGACTAACCGTGATCGTACTAACTACTTTGAAACCGTTCCATCTAACCAACTTGAGAAAATGTTGTGGTTAGAATCAGACCGAATGGGTTTTTTATTGGATGCGGTTTCTCAGAAGAAATTCGAAGTTCAAAGAGGCACGGTTAAAAACGAACGTGCTCAAAGTTATGAAAACCGTCCTTATGGCTTGATGTGGGAACGCATGGGTGAAGCGCTTTACCCTGAAGGTCATCCTTACTCATGGCAACCAATCGGTTATGTGGAAGATCTAGACCGTGTTGATGTGAATGACCTTAAGGCGTTCTTCCTACGTTGGTACGGCCCAAATAATGCGGTACTGACTATCGA
>NZ_JBFRSN010000439.1:0-309 GCF_041473595.1 Vibrio sp. 10N.222.46.A1 | reverse complement strand
TCTTTATAGTTATATCGATATTGGTGATTCAATATAACGTTGTTTGTACTTTTTCTTTCATAAAGAAAGAATGGTGGCTACTGCGGGATTCGAACCTGCGACCCCATCATTATGAGTGATGTGCTCTAACCAACTGAGCTAAGTAGCCAATAATGAATTTTTATGTATTCACTATTTTATCTCTAATTAAAGAGAAATAATGGTGCGGTCGGAGAGACTTGAACTCTCACACCTCTCGGCGCCAGAACCTAAATCTGGTGCGTCTACCAATTCCGCCACGACCGCAGCAAATCTTTATAGTTATATCGA
>NZ_JBFRSN010000438.1:0-1631 GCF_041473595.1 Vibrio sp. 10N.222.46.A1 | reverse complement strand
GAGATAGTGAAGGTTTATTGGTCTTGACTAATGATGGCATCTTTCAAGCTAAGTTGACTCAGCCGAACTCAAAATCGACCAAGACTTACTGGGTACAGGTTGAAGGTGCGCCTTCTGAGAAAGATTTAGATAAATTGAGAAAAGGTGTTGAGCTAAAAGATGGTATGACATTGCCTGCAGAAGTAGAAGTGATGCAAGAACCTCAGGTTTGGGAAAGAACTCCTCCTGTGCGCTTCAGAGCGGCGATACCAACAACATGGTTAGCGATTACCATCATCGAAGGACGTAACCGTCAGGTAAGACGAATGACGGCAAACATAGGCTTCCCTACCCTGCGTCTAATCCGCTACTCAATGGGCAATATGGATGTGGGTCAGCTTCAGCCAGGTGAATGGAAAGATATTTAGCTGTTACTGATACAGAAAAAGTACTAATATAGCAAAAGCGAGACTCTTATTAGTCTCGCTTTTTTTGTAGATGAAGATTGATTACTCTTGGTCAATCATCCATTTACGGAATTCTTTACGTTCTTGCTTAGAAGCTTTGATGTACCAAGCCTGCAATTGCTCAATATTCTGAGTCTCAGCCAGTTTCACTGGTTTCTGAGCTTTGCCGCTTGTCTGTGCTGTCGTATTATCTACCACAGAAGTTAATACTACCGCTTCAGCTGGCTTATCAAGTAACACGCCATCTTTAAAATAGACTGCCTTACTTGCATTGTACTCAGCCAGTCGAGACTCTAGCCCGCCAAATGGCGCAAAACCGGGTTTGCGTTCAATAACATCTTGCTGATATTTAACAGTCACATCATCCTGAAAAACTACCCATGATGGATTCACAGCTTCAAAGGTCTTCTCCGCTTCCATATAGCTACGTACTTTTGGAGCCTTAATTTCAACCTCTTCACCAGTAACATCAAAATTCAATACATAAGGTGCCGAAGAGTAAACACCGCTGTTACCAAATTTTTTATCAAAGCGAACTAAAACCTGGTTAAAACCTTCATTAATCTGATTTTCACTGATTTTATTCGGAGCTGCTTGACCATTAATGTATAGGATAGATACGCCTTTCTGAGGCGTTAGGGTTGCCGCACTTACACTGCCAATAACAGTTGTAAATAAACCTAAAACTAGTAATGCTTTCTTCATCATGTCTCTCTTTCAAATCGAATAAACTACTCTTTATACTAACAAAAAAGCCACCCTAAGGTGGCTTTTTTTCTAAAACTCGATTACGAGATCATTAGAATGATGCTTCAACACCAATTGCTAGACCGTTATCAGCTTTGTATGTAGCTTTATCATCTGAATCGATACCACCAACTTCCGCGTACACTTTAGTGTTAGGTGCGATTGCGTAAGTAGAGTTAACGAACCAACGATCTTCGTCTTTAAGAGCTACATCGTGGTCACCGATTGAGTAACCAGTGTTGAAGCCCCAAAGACCCATAGTGTAACCCGCAGCAAATGCGATTGTTGCGTTGTCATCGTTCGCTGTATCAGAGTTTACACCGTAGTATGCTGTAGATAGGTAAACGTTCTCGATACCAGAGAATACTAGCTCAGCACCGTAACCTTGGTGATCGCCTTTTGCCACGTTTGTGTCGAAATCAGCAACGAAAGCAGAAA
>NZ_JBFRSN010000437.1:0-10356 GCF_041473595.1 Vibrio sp. 10N.222.46.A1 | reverse complement strand
TGAATGAACGTTCATTCATTATAGCCTAAGACCCATACATAAGTGCAACATAGTTTTTCATATGTGATATAAAATTCTTGCATAAGAGAGCGTAGCATTCGAGGTGTTGCAGCATTATTATAGGCGCGCAATTGAATTCGCCCCGATAGACCAAATTGAGAACCAAATGAAACTGAACCCAAGACAAGATGAAGCCGTGAAATATGTTTCGGGCCCCTGTTTAGTATTAGCAGGCGCAGGATCTGGTAAAACACGTGTTATCACGAATAAGATTGCTTACTTGGTTCAAGAGTGTGGTTACAAGGCACGCAATATTGCAGCGGTAACTTTTACCAATAAAGCGGCACGCGAGATGAAAGAACGTGTGGGGCAAACTCTGGGTAAAGGTGAATCGAAAGGCCTGATCGTTTCGACTTTTCATACCATGGGCTTAACTATCATTCGTCGTGAATACAAAGCGCTGGGTCTGAAAGCGGGCTTCTCTCTATTTGATGACCAAGACCAGTTGGCGCTATTAAAAGAGCTAACAGAGAGACAGATCGATGGTGATAAGGATCTGCTGCGTGCTTTAATGAGCACCATTTCGAATTGGAAGAATGACATGCTGACGCCAGATCAGGCGAAAGCTCGAGCTCAAGGCGAACAAGAGCAGTTGTTTGCATTCTGTTTTGAGATGTACCAGAAACAGATGAAGGCATACAACGCGCTCGATTTTGATGATCTGATTGCGATGCCAGTATTACTTCTGAAAACCAATCAAGAAGTGCGTGAGCGCTGGCAGTCTCGTATTCGCTATTTACTTGTCGATGAGTATCAAGATACCAACACCAGCCAATATGAATTGGTGCGTCTGCTTGTGGGAGAGCGTGGTCGTTTGACGGTCGTAGGTGACGATGACCAATCTATTTACTCATGGCGTGGTGCAAAACCGCAAAACTTGGTGCTGTTAGGTGAGGACTACCCTAACTTACGCTTGATCAAATTAGAGCAGAACTACCGCTCAACGAGTCGAATTTTGCGTGCAGCGAATATCTTGATCGCTAATAACCCACACGTTTATGAAAAGTCACTGTTCTCTGAGATCCCGGACGGTGAAAAGCTCAAGGTACTGAATGCTAAGAATGAAGAGCATGAAGCAGAGCGTATTACAGGTGAGATCATCGCTCACAAGTTTTTGAATCGCACAGAATATAAAGATTACGCAGTGCTGTACCGTGGTAACCACCAATCTCGCTTGATTGAAAAAGCGTTGATGCAGAACCGTGTGCCTTACAAAATTTCTGGCGGTACCTCTTTCTTCGCTAGAGCTGAGATTAAAGACATCATGGCTTACCTCCGCGTGTTGGTGAACCCTGATGATGACAACGCGTTTCTACGTATTGTAAACACACCACGTCGTGAGATTGGCCCGGTGACGCTTGAGAAGTTAGGCAGCTACGCCAACATGCGTGGCAAGAGCTTGTTTGAAGCGAGCTTTGAGATGGGTTTAGAGCAAACTTTGACTGGTCGTGGTTTAGAAAACCTGCGCCGTTTCAGCGATTGGATTGTTCGTATTTCTGATAATGCTGAACGTGGCAATACCGTTGAGGCTGTTCGCTCTTTGGTTCGTGATATTAACTATGAAGATTGGTTGTACGAAACCTCGGCAAGCCCGAAGGCTGCAGAGATGAGAATGAAGAACGTTTCTGATCTTTATAGTTGGATCGTTGCTGACCTTGAGGGTGACAACTACGACAAAGAAGAGAAGACCCTACGAGAAGTGGTTCAACGTTTAACGCTACGTGACATGATGGAGCGTGGTGAAGATGATGACGATGCAGACCAAGTTCAATTAATGACATTGCACGCATCGAAAGGCCTAGAGTTTCCGTATGTGTTCCTGATGGGAGCCGAAGAGGGTATCTTGCCACACCAAACCAGTGTCGATGAAGGTAACGTAGAAGAAGAACGTCGTCTTATGTATGTAGGGATTACTCGCGCGCAGAAAGAGCTGACCTTCACTAAATGTCGTGAACGTCGTCAGTATGGCGAATTGATAAAGCCAACACAAAGCCGATTCCTCGATGAACTGCCGCATGAAGATGTGGAGTGGGAAAGTGTTAAGAAACCACAATCCGCTGAAGAAAGAATGGAAAAAGGACAGGCACACATTGCTAACATTCGAGCGATGTTCAACAAGAAGTAATTCCTTGCTTTCATCGCGTTATATAAAAGCCAATAAAAAAGGTGACCATGAGGTCACCTTTTTTGAATCTGGCATTTTTAATTACAGATCGGTAAATTACAGACCAGCAATCATGTGCTCGATAGCATCTTTGATTTCATCATCTGAACAGTCCATACATGAACCTTTCGCTGGCATAGCATTGAAGCCGTTGATTGCGTGGTCAGCTAGAATGTCGCGACCTTGGGCAATACGAGGACCCCAGTCACCAGCGTCACCTGTTTTAGGTGCGCCACTTACGCCAGATGCGTGACAAGCGATACAAAAGGTACCGTAAACTGCTGCGCCATCACGAGGGCCTGTTGGTTCTGCGGCTACTGGCTCGCTGCCGACTAGGTAAACTTGGCCAACTGGTTTGATGCGTTCAGCAATAGCATCTTGCTCTGCTTCGCTTAGGCCTGAAGCCATAGCGCCAGTTGAAAAGGTTAAAACTGCGATGACAACGCTTAAAATTCGACGAGACATATCCATTAAACTCACTTTACATTCCCAAGGTAAGTACATGCTTACCAATTTATAGTGTTGGAAGGGTGTTTTGGCTTTATCAGCAAAGAGCAACTGTTAAACCAATGTAAATAATGGGTGATTATATCCCGATAAGTTGTTGCAATAAACAACAACTTATAAGCTGCGGTGGGTTGTAGTACTCAAATAAGGGGTTTATCACATATTAACTGTCGAAAAAGAGACCAAACAGAAAAAAAAGTTAAAAAAGTACTAGACGGCATAAGGTGATATACGTATTATTCCACTCCGCCGACAGGGCATGCGCCTGTAGCTCAGCTGGATAGAGCGTTGGCCTCCGGAGCCAAAGGCCGAAGGTTCGAATCCTTTCAGGCGCGCCATCCGGTCTCTTACTTAGGTAAGTGAGAATTGGCAAAAAGAAATAATGGTGGCTATAGCTCAGTTGGTAGAGCCCTGGATTGTGATTCCGGTGGTCGCGAGTTCGAATCTCGTTAGCCACCCCATTCTTTCTTTACAAAATATCGGTAGCTTCGGCTTCCAGTGTTGATTCATTATTCCCAAGAGTCGATACAAAATTAGTCGGTGAATAGCGCAGCTTGGTAGCGCATCTGGTTTGGGACCAGAGGGTCGGGGGTTCGAATCCCTCTTCACCGACCACTATTTCAATAATCGCCTTTTAAGCGGTTATATAAAAGATTAGTGGTGGCTATAGCTCAGTTGGTAGAGCCCTGGATTGTGATTCCGGTGGTCGCGAGTTCGAATCTCGTTAGCCACCCCATTAATTTTGGTAACTTCATTGAAGTTCCCTGTTTGAGAAATCAAACGAAACGTCTCGGTGAATAGCGCAGCTTGGTAGCGCATCTGGTTTGGGACCAGAGGGTCGGGGGTTCGAATCCCTCTTCACCGACCACCTTAAGAAGCCTCGTCAGAAATGACGGGGCTTTTTTACGCCTGGAATTTAGATAATTTGAGACCAGAGGGTCGTGGGCTGGATCGCCAGTCCGCAGGGAGCCCTGCCGCGTCAACCCCCTCTTCACCTACCACCTTACCTACCACCTTTAAGAAAGCTTATCAGAAATGATGAGCTTTTTTTTTCATCTGTAGATCTCTAGGTTGGAACCCAAGTGGGGTTCGTCTGATGTTCAAAGGATGTCTCTTCACTGACCACCTTAAGAAGCCTCAACTAGTCGTCCGTGTCAGGAATTACGGGGCTTTTTTACATCTCTCGTTTCAGTAATCCTCAATTTTGAATGCTGGGACTTCAACCGCTTCGACATCTTGCCTGATGTCACCTCCGTAAATCTCCCCCTCCATATAACAAGGCAGGCTCTTACCCTTTATCTTCATTATGGTGCTTATACGGAGCGGTTTGCTTTATCAAATGTGCAGATCGATATCTAATTTTATATAAAACCCACCACCAATTATTCGACAAATTAATAGGTTTGGTCTAGGGATTTTTATGAAAAGTGAAATTTGACGTTAAATATGTTCTCTAAGGCCTGTATTTGACAGATTTCTTCGAATCTTGTTGTTTAAAAAATCCTTTGATTTATTAAATCTTTCGTTTTTCTTGTTTGTATTTATCAAAAAATTCATATGGTTGAATATGTTGTTGGGTTGGTTTTATCTGGTTGTTTTGTTTGCTTAAATTGGTAAAGTTAGCGTTTGTTTCTATAGTGTTAATTGTTTTTTGGAATAATTATTTGATTTTGGTGACTGGTGGGGATATGTGCTTTGAATGATATGTTTAACTCTACAAGTACGCAGTAGTAAGGGGTTTGTGAGTATTTATTATTGGAAATATAATGCTGGTTTTCATTACTATATGCTCTTCGAGTGAATACTTATGTGGCATTTTTACTTGCTAAGCGTTTAATGTCGACTTTTTATCCTATTTTTGTTGCTTTTCTGTGAATTATTTGCCAAATTGTCAACCGTATAAAATATCAGAACAATATTCTGGTAAGAATGGATTCAATTTTGCAGACAGGGCAGAGAGCTGCCAAAGCAGTAGAGGTCTGGTAATGTCACTTTTAGAAGTAAAAAATCTTCGTATCGAATACCCATCTCGTCATGGAGTTCACGCCGCAGTGAAATCACTTTCGTTCAACATTGAACGTGGTGAAATTGTTGGCGTTGTAGGCGAGTCTGGTGCAGGCAAATCAACAGTAGGTAATGCTGTGATCGATTTGCTGAGCCCTCCTGGTCGCATTGCTAGCGGCGAGGTATTTCTGGACGGTGAAAAAGTTTCAGGCTTATCTCCTGAACAGATGCGTTCTGTTCGCGGCTCAAAGATTGGTTTTATCTTCCAAGATCCAATGACTTCTCTTAACCCTCTATTCACAGTAGAACAGCAGTTAAAAGAGACGATTCATGCCAACATGAAGGTTTCGGATCAAGAAGCCTACCAGCGCTCATTAGATTTGATGAACCAAGTTGGTATTCCGCAACCAGAAAACCGTTTAAAGCAGTACCCACACCAATTCTCTGGCGGTATGCGTCAGCGTGTTGTTATCGCGATCGCACTGGCAGGTGAACCTGACCTAATCATCGCTGATGAACCAACAACCGCACTGGATGTTTCTATTCAAGACCAGATCTTGGGTTTGATTCGCGACCTATGTATTAAGAAGAATGTAGGTTGTATGTTGGTCACACACGACATGGGTGTGGTATCTAATGTTACCGATCGCGTAGCCGTTATGTATCGTGGTGATTTGGTTGAGTTTGGTCCGACGGCGAAAGTCCTTGGTACTCCTGAACACCCTTACACGCACAGTCTTATCTCCGCGGTTCCGCGCTCAGATCGTAAACTTGATCGTTTCCCTCTTGTGAGCTACATCGAAGAAGCACATGAGATGGAACCACTTGATGTGAAAAACCATTGGTTGGGTCAAAGCCAAGATCACCGTGATTACACTGGTCCACTGTTGAATGTTGAAAATGTAAACTTACGCTTTACTACCAAGGATTCTTTCTTTGAGAGTCGTCGAGAGTACGTTCAGGCGTCAAATAACGTGAGCTTTGAAGTACATGAAGGTGAAACTTTTGGTCTTGTTGGTGAATCTGGTTCGGGTAAATCAACGATTGCTCGTGTGATTGCTGGTTTGTACGCACCTAACTCAGGCAAGGTAACGTTTGAAGGCGTTGATCTTACGGGACTTAAATCTGAAAAAGAACGTCGCCCAATGCGTCGTCAAATGCAGATGGTTTTCCAAAACCCTTATACATCAATGAACCCTCGAATGAAGATATTCGACATCATTGCTGAGCCGATCCGATTCCATAAACTTACGCGTAACGAGAATGAAACTCGTCAGATCGTTAACGACCTGCTAGAGCACGTTGGTTTAGGCAAGATGGCTGGGGTTAAATACCCACACGAATTCTCAGGTGGCCAACGTCAGCGTATTTCTATCGCTCGCGCCTTGGCAACTCGTCCACGTCTTTTGATTTGTGATGAACCTACCTCGGCGCTGGATGTGTCGGTTCAGGCTCAGATCCTTAACCTATTAAAAGATTTACAAGACGAGCTCAACCTAACCATGCTGTTCATCAGTCACGATTTACCGGTTATTCGCCAAATGTGTGATCGTGTTGGTGTGATGCAAATGGGAGAACTATTGGAAGTAGCGCCAACTGAGCAGCTATTCCAATCGCCTCAGCATGAATACAGCAAACACCTAATTTCTTTAATGCCTGAATTTACAGGTTTAAGAGAAGAAAAAGCAGTGGCACAAGCCGCGGTATAAAAATCAGCAGGCTGGAGTTTAGCTTGCTAAAAACAATAAACAGACGCAAATACAACAACTAGGGATCTGGATTCCCGCATGAAGGAGTTATGCAATGAAAACCATGAAAAGCAAATTAGCAGTAGCTTTAATGGCAGCTGGCCTAAGCTTTAGTGCAGCAGCAGCAGATATTACCGTTGGCTACGCAGCTGACCCGGTATCACTTGACCCGCACGAGCAGCTGTCTGGTGGCACACTGCAAATGTCTCACATGGTGTTTGACCCTCTAGTACGTTTCACTCAAGAGATGGATTTTGAAGGCCGCCTAGCATCTAGCTGGGAGCGTGTTGATGAAACGACTTTCCGCTTTAACTTACGTAAAGGCGTGAAATTCCACTCTGGTAACGAACTGACTGCTGATGATGTTGTGTGGACTTTTGAACGTCTACAAGCTTCTCCAGACTTTAAGTCTATCTTCACGCCATACGAAAAAATGGTAAAAGTGGATGACTACACAGTTGAGCTAGTATCAAAAGCGGCTTACCCACTAGTACTACAAACAGCAACCTACATCTTCCCAATGGACAGCAAGTTCTACTCTGGTCAAACAGCGGAAGGTAATGACAAATCTGAGCTAGTTAAGCACGGTAACTCGTTTGCTTCGACTAACGTTTCTGGTACTGGTCCATTTATCGTAACGCAGCGTGAGCAAGGCGTTAAAGTAACGTTCGAGCGTTTCAATGATTACTGGGACACAGAAACTGAAGGTAACGTAGACAAGCTAACACTTGTGCCAATCAAAGAAGATGCAACGCGTGTAGCAGCACTTCTTTCTGGCGACGTTGATATGATTCACCCTGTTGCGCCAAACGATCACAAGCGTGTTAAAAAAGCTAAGAACATCGATCTAGTAACGCTACCTGGTACTCGTATCATTACGTTCCAAATGAACCAAAACAGCAACGAAGCACTGAAAGATGTGCGCGTTCGTCAAGCAATCGTTCATGCGATTAACAATGAAGGTATTGTTAAGAAAATCATGAAAGGTTTCGCGACAGCTGCTGGTCAGCAGAGCCCAACAGGCTACGCGGGTCACAACGAAGATCTAGTTCCTCGTTACGATCTGAAAAAAGCGAAAGAGCTGATGAAAGAAGCGGGCTACGAAGACGGCTTTACACTAACTATGGCAGCGCCTAACAACCGTTACGTGAACGATGCGAAAGTTGCGCAAGCGTCTGCGGCAATGCTGTCTAAGATTGGTATCAAAGTTGATCTTAAGACAATGCCTAAAGCACAGTACTGGCCAGAATTTGATCTATGTTCAGCAGACATGATGATGATCGGCTGGCACTCAGATACTGAAGATTCAGCTAACTTCAACGAGTTCCTAACAATGACTCGTAACGAAGAGACTGGCCGTGGTCAATACAACTGTTCTGGCTACTCAAACCCAGAAATGGATGCGATTGTAGAAGCTTCTAATACTGAAACTGACCCAGTTAAGCGTTCTAAGATGCTGAAAGGCGTTGAAGCAACACTTTACAACGATGCAGTCTTCGTTCCTCTACACTGGCAGAGTGAAGCGTGGGGCGCGAAATCTAACGTAGGTGCAGCAGACGTAGTAAACCCAATGGTTATGCCTTACTTCGGCGACCTAGTTGTAAAATAATCTAGCTTGCTAGAATCGAGAGCCTGAAGCTTTCAGGCTCTCAATATTATTAAGATATAGATTTAAGTTTCGGTATTTGGTCTTCCTTCAGTCTGGCTAAATACCTTTTTTAAGACTGAATTTTTTGTTGTCTAGTCGCGGATTTCGATTAGATAGTCATGGATAGATAAGGGGCAAGGAATGGTTACGTTTCTGGTCAAGCGCCTGTTTCAGGCACTGATAGTGATGTTTGTGATCAGTTTGGTGGCGTTTGCCATTCAGGATAACCTGGGCGACCCGTTACGTGAGTTAGTCGGTCAATCTGTTTCAGAGGCGGAGCGTCAAGCGCTACGCGATGAACTCGGCTTAAATGATCCCTTCGTTACAAAATACTCTCGCTTTGTAGGCGCAGCTCTACAGGGTGATCTTGGTACTTCATACTTCTTTAAGCGACCTGCAGTTGATGTGATTCTAGATAAACTAGTGGCAACTCTGGAGCTGGTATTTGGTGCTTCTTTAATTATTGTTTGTATGTCGATCCCACTCGGCGTTTACTCTGCGATTCACCCAAAAAGCTTTTTTACCAAATTGATTATGGCAGGCAGTAGTGTCGGTATCTCGGTTCCTGTTTTCTTAACTGCAATCATGCTGATGTATGTGTTCTCTATCGAGCTCGGTTGGCTGCCGTCATTTGGACGTGGTGATACGGCCAACTGGTTTGGTTGGGAGTCTGGCTTCTTAACGCTAGATGGCCTTGCACACTTAGTACTTCCGAGTATTGCTCTGGCATCTATCATGCTGCCGCTGTTTATTCGTCTAGTTCGTTCTGAAATGTTAGAAGTTCTAAGTTCTGAATACATTAAGTTTGGTAAAGCGAAAGGCCTAGCGCTAAACAAAATCTATTACCAACATGCATTGAAAAACACCATGCTACCGGTACTTACCGTTGGTGGTGTTCAGATTGGTACGATGGTGGCTTACACCATTCTTACGGAAACTGTTTTCCAGTGGCCAGGTACAGGCTTCTTATTCTTAGAAGCAATCAACCGTGTAGATACACCACTGATTACTGCATACGTTATTTTTGTTGGTCTTATTTTCGTCGTGACTAACACGATTGTTGATTTGCTTTACGGTGTTATCAACCCAACCGTTAACATCACAGGGAAAGGAGCATAATCATGGAACAGACATCGACAGTGCCGTCTCGCTGGGAACGTTTTAAGCAATCTGACATTGTGTATTACTTCTTACGCGACAAAGTGGCAATGGTGAGCTTCGCCATTTTCTCAATCTTCTTGGTGATGGCTCTAGCTGCACCTATCCTAGCGCCAACAGACCCGTACGACGTGACATCGATTGATATCATGGACTCAGAACTTCCACCATCATGGATGGAAGACGGCGAAGAACGCTTCTTGCTAGGAACGGATGAGCAAGGCCGTGATATTTTATCGACTATGCTTTACGGTTCTCGTTTATCACTGACTATTGGTTTCTTAGCGGTAGGTCTACAACTGACGCTTGGTATCATCATTGGCTTGTCTGCAGGTTACTTCGGTGGCCGTATTGATAGCTTCTTGATGCGCTTCGCTGATGTTCAGCTTTCGTTCTCAACCATGATGGTTGCGATCATTGTCTCGGCCATCTTTAAGGCAAGTTTCGGTAGTGATTTCTATGCACAATACGCTGTGGTGATGCTGGTGGTGATCATTGGTATCGCAGAATGGCCGCAGTATGCGCGTACTATTCGTGCATCAGTATTAGCAGAGAAGAAGAAAGAGTACGTAGAAGCGGCACGTGTGATGGGCTTTAGAGCACCTCGTATCATGTTCCGTCATATTCTGCCTAACTGTTTATCACCGATTTTGGTTATCTCTACAGTACAGGTGGCAAATGCCATCATGTCAGAAGCGGCACTTTCTTTCCTAGGTTTAGGCCTTCCAGTCGACCAACCCTCACTGGGTGCTCTGATTAGTACTGGTTTTAACTACATCTTCTCAGGAGCATGGTGGATCACTGCATTCCCAGGTGTGCTTTTGGTGACATTGGTTCTAGTTATCAACCTACTAGGCGACTGGTTACGTGACGTGTTTAACCCGAAAATCTATAAAGGGTGATAGTTCAGTTTGATTTTTAGTAAAAAAAATCACTAAACTAAGAGTCGTAAGCAATTACGGCTCTTTTTTTGCTTAATGAATTTGGAACTTAGTACCATTGATAGAGTCAATAGTACTTAAAATGGAATTCATGTTTTATCGACATTTGTTCGGTAATAATTAACC
>NZ_JBFRSN010000436.1:0-2408 GCF_041473595.1 Vibrio sp. 10N.222.46.A1 | reverse complement strand
CAATACGATCGATAAACAAGCTCGCCATTGATGGGAAATTGGTGACTGAAGCGTTGCTACCGTTAACGATATAAGGTGAAACACCGACATTAGGAGCACTTTCGACCGAGTTTTCCGTCGCCATAACACTTGATGTGTAAATCAATGGAGCTAACAGCCCTAAAACGGCTTTACGAACCGGACTCATTGTATGGTTAACATTCATAGATAACTCCTTGTAACCCTTACTACTTATTTACAAAAATGATGAATCGTCACCATAACACGTTACGACTAATATTATAGTAAGCAATTTTAATGATATAGCCATATGTCTCGTTTTAAAAAAACGAACTTTCAGGTCGCCGCGCTTGTAGCGATATAGAAAGTTATACGCTCTTAAAATTAGATACGTTCATAAAAAGGGAGATGGGCTTAAAACCCAAAAGCCTACCGTTGAACTTCTCTACACAGAGAAGCAAACAGTAGGCTTTGTTTAGCTCAATAGTTTCTCTTAAAATAGATTAGCCACGGTAGTAACGTTGAGGTACGAATGGCATTTTTTCTACTGTCATAGGTAATTTCTTACCACGAACTTCAGCGAATACTTCAGTGCCAATTACCGCTAAGTCAGTACGAACATAAGCCATAGAAACAGGCTTGCCTGCGTTAGGGCCAGCAGTACCGCTTGTTACAACGCCAATCTTGTTGTCTTCAGCATCGAACAATTCAGCACCTTCACGTACTGGTGCTTTAGTTTGACCAACAAGACCAACACGCTTACGTTGAACATCTTTCGTTGCGATTTGCTCAAGAATGATATCAGCGCCAGGGAAGCCGCCTGCACGTTCACCGCCTGTACGACGTACTTTTTGAATACCCCATAGAAGGCTAGCTTCTACTGGCGTTGTCGTTGTGTCTAGATCATGACCATATAGACATAGACCACACTCAAGACGAAGTGAGTCACGAGCACCAAGGCCAATCCACTCAACTTCCGCTTCTGAAGTTAGCTTGCGTGCCAATGCTTCAGCGTGATCGTTAGGAACAGAGATCTCGTAGCCATCTTCCCCCGTGTAACCACTGCGGCTCACGATGCATTCAACGCCATCGATATCGACTTTTTGAACGTCCATGAACAACATGTCTGCAACGCTAGGTTGGAAACGAGCAAGAACTTCAGACGCTTTAGGGCCTTGAAGGGCTAATAGAGCGCGGTCATCAATCACTTCCATTTCGACGTCAGCTGGAAGGTGCGCCGTTAGATGGTCGATATCTTGTGTCTTACAAGCTGCATTCACAACAACAAATAGGTGGTCGCCTAAATTAGCAACCATCAGGTCATCCATAATGCCGCCCTGCTCGTTAGTAAAGAACGCATAGCGCTGCTTACCAGAAGGAAGGTCAATAATATCTACAGGAACCAAAGATTCTAAGACAGCAGCTGCGTTTGCACCATGTAGACGAAGTTGCCCCATGTGAGAAACATCAAAAAGACCAGCTGCATCACGAGTATGTAAATGCTCTTTCTTTACACCAAGTGGGTACTGGACTGGCATATCGTAGCCAGCGAAAGGAACCATCTTTGCACCCTCTTCAACGTGAAGCGCATGCAGTGGTGTTGTTAGTAGGTCTTGATTAGCGTGTTCTTGAGTCATTTTATTCTCCATGAAGCGTTGCAGGCTGTCCAAAATCGAGTCTGCCGCTTATATCTCTATTTAGAGTCGCCTCTAACGATACTGGTTAACGTTAGAAACAGTAGATAGTAAAAAGTGATGTCCTTTATATAGGCTTATATCGTTGGCTCTATAAATTATGAATAACTGTACAAAACCCATACAACTCACTTTCTAAGAATTCACTTCAGTAAACTTCAATCAGCATGAGTAAACCATGTTCACTATAATAAACAAGCCTGCGTCAGTTTTACACCCTTAACAATAGTCAAACAGCTCAAAATGTGACATTTAACAATTTAAAAACAATTGTTCGGTACATACAAAAACGCGATATTGATGATTTTCGCATCAATATCGCGTCTATTAGCTAACGTTCAAAACAAAAGCAAACGTTTGCATCCACTATAAGAAATTCAAAACTTGTTAGCTTATTTTGCAGTGACCTACAGTTATTTTGCAGTCACCCACAGAATGAGCGCATCTTCAGCACTAGTTGAAATCAGCATATGACCCATATTCGCATCGTAATACATGCTATCGCCTTCACTCATTGGCACGGGTTCGTAGAATTCTGAGTAGAACATCACATCACCCGAGATGATCATTAAGAACTCTTCACCATCGTGGCGCACCCAATCGTTATACTCTTCAAAAGTACGAGCTCTCACCCGACTCTTAAACGGCATCATCTTCTTATTAGAGAGCTCTGTGGCAAGCAATTCGTGTTCATAAGTGGGTGTTGGGTGTGGT
>NZ_JBFRSN010000435.1:0-10395 GCF_041473595.1 Vibrio sp. 10N.222.46.A1 | reverse complement strand
GTTCTGACAGCATCGCCAAGTTTTCTTGCTCAACATCAGTCACCAAGACTTGGTGATCAAGGGTCACTTCGATATGAGATTCTGCTTGATTAAACGGAATAGCAACCGTCGCAAAACAAAGGATGAATATAATGATTAGGCCAACCCACTTGCCCTCTCTTCCGCCTGTGTCAGCGCGTACACTTTGAATCATCATTTTTCTTTGATCTCTACAACGTCGACTTCAACAGGAAACTCGTGACCTGAATCAAACACGAGGTAAAACTCAGAATTTGGGTTTGGAAATTCGACAATAGAGCGTTTATCCGTCATCTCTTTCGCTATCAAGTTGTCTTCATAGTCGTACATCGCGACTGCGTAATCTATCGCTTTACTACCATCAGAGTAACCTGCCTCACAGGCAACCGTTTTGCCTTCAAACCAACAGCTCATCAATGGAAAGTGTGCTTGCGCAGGTAATGCCGCTAAACCAAGCCCCAGAGCTAAGCACGGAGCAATTATGGTGTTTGCTTTTATTGTTATTTTCATCGTTCGTACCCTCGCCACGTTACAAATTTTCAGTGGTATACTGACCGTTAAAGGGCTCTAATGAGCCCTTGTCTTTTTTATCTAATAATCAGGAGCTTTCTCCCGATAAAACCGACTATTGAAGCAATGCTTCGAATGTCAGGTGCACATTCGTACTTGCTTTGTCTGCCAGTGGGTTGTCAACCAACTCACCTTTGTAGTTCGCTTTCATTACGTAACGACCCGCTACGTCTGGAGTAAACGTGATTTCACCGTTTTCATCGCTCACTACATCAATCTGCTCTTGGTGATTGCGGTAAAGCGTACCTTCACGAGTAATTTCCGCTTTCACGTCTTTCTGGATTTCACCGTTGTAGAAGAATTGGAATGTCACCGGTTCGCCTTCAACGATGTCTGAAGGGTGTGTAACAGGCTTCATTTCAAGAAGCTTGCCTTCAATTTTGAAAACTGAATCCGTTGGCTTGCCTACTGTGATGTAACTTTCTGCGCGAGTGAAACCAACTTGAGTTACCACGTCACGTGATTTTTCAGGTAATAAGGCATCACGCTCAGCTTTAGTCGCTTTAATCCATTTTACTGTGTCACGACGACCCGCTTTGTACTGTGTCCAGTACGTTGGTTCATTGTTGATTGCTACTTTGTGTGTACCTTCTTCCTCAAAATAGAAATCAAACATTGAGCGACGCTTGCCTTTTACAACGAAGTTAGGACGCTCGTTACGGCCATCAGGCATGATAACGAATGCTTTATCACTTCCTGCTGGCTTATCAAAAACAAACGTACCGTGGGATGCCGTCACATCAAATGTTAACCAGTCACCACCTTCTTTAGAAACGGTGAAATGAGAAGGCAAAACCCAACGAGGGTGAGCTTGCGCAGTCGTCGTTGCTGCTAGACCGAACGCCATTACACCTGCAAGAGCAAGCGCCTTTATTTTTGTCTGTTTCATCATGTTCAATTCCATTATTTGTAATCTTTAACCGTGTCGCTCAATGAGCGTCTACGATGGCTACCATTATTTATCGCTTCTTTATCTACTACTTAACGATATAGTTGAGCGTAATCTGACCGGTCTCTTCCGTTGGTTCTAATTGGTAAGAAGCATTTTTGTCAGTGAGTGCTACTTTTTGGCGAAGATAGTTTCGGCCACCATGTTCACGTACAACTTCAATATGAACCGTGTATTCACCTTGC
Organism: Vibrio sp. 10N.222.46.A1; assembly: GCF_041473595.1. Classification (NCBI taxonomy): domain Bacteria; kingdom Pseudomonadati; phylum Pseudomonadota; class Gammaproteobacteria; order Vibrionales; family Vibrionaceae; genus Vibrio; species Vibrio sp. 10N.222.46.A1. Next base: position 8,673 of record NZ_JBFRSN010000435.1, on the reverse strand, counting down.
TCTAACGATTGACCGGCATCATTTTTGCCATCCCAAGCAAAACGATATTGACCAACAGGACGTGTTGCGGAAGTCACCGCATCAACGAGTTCGCGGTCGTAACGTCCGACTTTTCGCCACCAACTTCGTAAATCTTTAAGCCATTCATCTTGGCCGACCCAAAGCTCGATCGTTTTCACTGACTTTCTTTCACTGTTCTCTACCCATATCGCTACGTAAGGGCGCTTGTATGGAGAAGCCTCAATTCTTGGTAACTCGAAATGCACATCGAGCTTTGCTGTGTCAGGAAGCACCTCAGCCATGCCTAAGCTTGGTAAAAGAGACAAAGCAAGGAGCGATTTACTCCAATTCATATTTTTCATGTTTAACAACCTTTCAAATCCGTTGCGCCTTTAATTCACCCTCACACCGCCTCATGGAACGGATAGCGGGTTACGGTACGGCGACAAAATAGATAGCAAGTGAAATTGCAGACCCAAATACCGTCCATTTAATAGAGGTATTAAGTGTTTTTTTCTTAGGTAACAGTAAGCACACACCTGTCAGTACAAAGAAGACCATCAATAGCGCAGTAATATCGATGAACCACTTCCACACTTCACCGCTATTACGCCCTTTGTGTAGGTCATTCAACAATGCAATAACGCCATAATTCGTTGTTTCGACTTCCACCATTTCAGAAGTCACATCGACGAACACAGAAGCGTTGTAGCCAGGTCCTTTGAAGTCCATAGACACTTCACCGATGAGCAACTCACCGTCTTCAATCTCTGCGTAGATGTCTAAACCCGAAGGAACGCCAGATAGGTTTGCTTCTTCAAACAAAAACGTTTCAAAAGCAGACTCGTCGGCTTTCAGTCGACCGTCTTGGATCGTAAACAAACTCGTGGGAAGCGTTAGCGTAGAGTGTTGGATATTGGGTTGGCTGGATTCAAATAGCTCAGGGCGATTAAGGGTGATGCCTGTCACTGAAAAGAAAAGAACAACAAACAACAGCGCCATAGAAATATAAACATGAAGTCGACGAGCCCATGATTGAACCGCCCTACTTTTTAACGACATACAAACCAATACCTATAGATTTTATGGCGACAATTTAGTTGATAATCATTCGTATTGGCATTCAATTTACATCATTTACGTTATCCATAATGTAAGTGGCCGAGTTACAAGTTATTACAGAACGCTCCTAAGAATACCGTTAATGTATTAAGCAACATTTGCTTAGATAAGGGTCATCATGAAAAGTTTATTGCTAGGGGTAACCATTCTTCTACTGTCTGCTTGTAATTCAAATTCAAGCTCGAGTTCACCTAAATCCACGACACCGACGGCCGTTGCTAGCGTTGAAAATGTGGCTGACAAAGCGATGATCAAGCAGATCGGAGCATACATGAAATTGAATTACTGGGATGGATATAATTACGCCAAAAGACCCCACTACCTGATTCGTGTCAATGCTAAAGATGAGCCTATAAATGCATTCATTATTAATCCTCAGTCAGTTCTAAAAAGTGCGACCAAGATCAGTTCAGCAGAATCTGGTGGTATGAAAATCTATGAATACAAAAAGGAAATGCATAGTGCCGTAACTAAGATAAACAACGGTTCAAATAACCTGTACACCTTCGACTTACTTATTGATGGTCACAAATACTACGCACAAAAATACACGGATGCAGTCGCTAACAATCAACACCCATTTACCAATGACCTTTTATTTGCGCCTCATGAGGTATTCCACATCTATCAAACCTCTTGGGCGAACAAAAGCAATTGGCGACAGGACGTTGACAATTACCCTACAACCAAAAGCATTATCCAAGACGAGTTAATACTCACCGAGCTGTTTGATGGACTACCTAGAAAATTGACTAAGGTGGAAGCTCGTGAGCTGTTGAAACAATATGTGGCAATTAGGCAACGACAAATGCTTAACGACAATACATCGTTGGTTGAGAACATGGCCCTAGCACAAGAACGCATAGAAGGCTCGGCAGAATACATCACCGTCTTAACAGCCAGAAAAGTATATAAAAACAATAGCTTGAGCTTCGATAAAGGAAGAAGTTTTAGCTTGAATCTAAAAAATAAAAAAGACGTAAAGTGGCACTTTGGATTCTACGTTTTTTATAACAGTGGCGCCTCTGTCATTTATCTTTTAGACCAACTTGGTTACAAAATAGAACAACTGGAAAAAGCAATGTCGCCTTACGACGCTGCATTATCTGTTGTCGGGCATGATGTTGATGCATATCAACGAGCACTAAAATCAGTAGGCTCTAAAGTCGCTCAATTTGAAAAGGACGCAATAAAATACTCTTCACTGAGATAACTCAGTATGTCCACTCCGGTTCGTCGGTATGTCACGTTTTCAGACAAAGGTTGGGGGTTAATCATGGCTAAGATAGAGATACTGCAATGGCGTGTTTACTAATTTAAATAACGCTGTTGTATATTTAGATATATGAATAATCATACTCACTAAAAAGGATTTTTAATGCGTATCTATATTCCCATTGCTATGATTTTTATCAGCGCTTGTACTAGCCAGATTGTTAGTACTGACGAACATATCGAGAGTTACATCGGTTCCAATATTACCGATGCGCAAGCTTTGTATTTAACGCCCCACTCTCAAGCCGTTACATTTTGGGAGTCACGCACATTTGCTTGGGTGGAAACTCAAACCTCACTCGAGAATGGTGAAATACAACATTCTTTCAAAAACCCCTATCGTGACTGCACCATTAACTGGATTGTAGACCAAAGCGGAGTGATCATTGCGGGATCACACAGTGGCGAGATGTGCAGCCCTTAACTTTGCCTTTGCTCATACCTCGATCAAACAGCAAGGCCTAATGAAGCACTAAGGCTCAATTTTATTCAATATATAAAAAAGGGTGTCATTTGAACAATCAAATGACACCCTTTTGCTTTTCTTGTTTCTAATATGCTGTTTCTTGTCTTCTGTTTGCTATGAGCGGTTAGACGTTTCCGTTATCACTGACTGTTCGTAGCTGAGTAAGATATTTGATCCACCCTTTAGCCTCAGGAGACGGTTCAATGTTGTTCGCGCGCTTAGCTTGAGCGAGAGCATTATCTAAGTTCTTCAACTTATACCATGAACGTACTTTCGCTAATGCAACGTCAGCTTGCTTGTTCTTGTCTTTCACTTTGTCTAAAACAACCAGAGCTCGCTTGTAGTAACCTTGCTGAACCAATAATTGAGCAACATTCCAATGGTATCGAGTGTTCATATTCGACGCTAACGTCCACACTTCAATAGCATTGTCCCACTCTTTCGCTAGCTGCCAGTAGGTTGCTTGCTCAGCCAGAAGTTGAACATCGCTGTTTGCGTCATCTAACTTGCTAATTTCTTGCGCAGCGCGCTCAGGGATGCCTCGTTTCGCGTACAGTTGAGCAAGTAGCCTACGGTCTGAATTATTCAGTTCAACACCTTGTAGCTCAGCAAGCGCTAAGGTATTCAACGCATCTCGGCTACGCTCTAGCCTTAACTGAATCCCGACCAGTTGACGCCACCAGTTGTCTTTTTCGGGTTGAAGTTCAACTAAACTTTCTAACGTAGGAATTGATTGCTTCCATTGTTTTAACTGTAGTTGAGCACCCAGCTTTAACGAGAGAGGCGACAACTGTGGTTTTGAATTGAACTTGTCGCGATTACCAATGGCCACCAGTACTTTCGTCCAGTTTTCAATTTGGTATTCAGCTTGAGCAATTCGCATCCATAGCGTGTCTTTCTTTTCAGTTTCCGGTGCTGTTTTAACGAGCTCATAATAGTGTGGTAATGCCGCTTTAAAATCCTGCTCGCTAAGCAGTAAATCAGCTAACATACGTTTCGTTACCCAAGCTTGTTCATCGACCAATAAGCCACTATCCACTGCATAAGTAAGCTGCTTGATTGCCGTCTCTGTTTTACCATCTTGCCAGTAAAACACACCAAGCATGCGAGCGACATAGGCTTTGTCATAGCCTTTAGATAACTCCAAACTAGCCAAAACCTCAATCGCCTGTTTAACCTGCTCCTCTTGAGCAAGTTTATTCGCCTTTTGAACACGAATAACGGTGTATTGGGTAAGCTCTTTTGCCTGTACTGTAAGGGGCATTATCAACAAGCCCACTAATATCCATATCTGTTTCATCATTTTGCCAACTTAAACTCTAGTTTCACGGTTTGACCAACCTGCGCTACCGCTTTTCCATCGACGACTTTTGGTTGATACTTCCATTTTTTAAGTGCTCTTATCGCTTCACGTTCAAACATACGACGTGGATTTGCATCCGTAACTTGAATATCAACAGAACGTCCTGTTTCATCGATTGTAAAAGACAAAATGACATACCCTTCTGCGCCACGCTTTAGCGCTTTTGCTGGATATCGAGGTTCAACTCGATAAAGCGGCATTACCTGTTGATTTGACCCAAAATCAGAAAATGTTGGAGCGTTAATCGCTAGGCCTTCAATTGAAGTATTCAAATCCAGTGAAGACAGTGAAGACATTGAATTCAGAGGCGTTACTTCAGCTTGCGACTGAGACGTTTGCGCTTGCGGTGGCGGCTCTGGCATTTCGGGTTGTTCCGGGACTGCACGTTGTCTTCTCTGTACTTCTTGTTCTTGTTCAACCATCACCATGTTGAAACTTAACGTCTCACTGTTGTCTGGCGAACGTTGGTGTCCATTATCGACCATCCAAGCCATGAAAGAAAATAGTGCTAAACCCAACGCTCCCGCTAAAGGTAATGCAAGAAATAGGCGAATCATTGATTAAGATCCTCCAAGATCATCGCTTTTCAGCTGCAAGCGCAATATTTTTAACACCCGCACCTTTGGCAGCGTCCATCACTTTAACAACCGTACCGTTATAAGCATGCTCGTCCGCCTGAATAACCAAAGAAGCATCAGGTTGTTCTAGCAACAAGTGTTCTAACGTCGCTTGAACACGTTCAACATCCACAACACGTTTATCTATGAAAATGTCATTCGCAGAAGTAATCGCGACAAAGATACCTGCATCTTTTTGGCTCACTACATTTGAAGCTTGCGGGCGATTGACTTCAACACCAGATTCACGAACAAATGAACTCGTCACAATGAAGAAAATAAGCATGATGAATACGATATCAAGCATCGAAGTAAGGTCTATTTGAGCCTCTTCGTTTTTAGAATGACGTCGACCGAGTCTCATCGTTGACTCCTTAAAGATTTTTCTAATTTCAATTCTAAGCGGTTACAGACTTTCGCTAAACGAGCATGAACAAACATGCCCGCTAATGCAGCAACCATACCCGCCATCGTTGGTAAAGTTGCCAACGAGATACCTGAGGCCATCAATTTAGGATCACTGCTTCCTTGAGTCGCCATGACATCAAAAACGGAGATCATACCGGTTACGGTACCGAGCAAACCCAACATCGGACAAATAGCAACTAACAGCTTAATAAAGTTCAAGTTTTGGTTAAGCAAGATACTCGCTTGCCCCAACCAACCTTCACGAATGGCTTTAGCATGCCAAGAAGAGTGATCTTCTCTTTCATGCCACTTTGTAATCCAAGCTTGGCGTTGCTTTGGAAAATAGAACGCGAGATAAAGCACACGTTCTACCACAAGTACCCAAAAAACGAGGACGACAGCCGCTAGCCACCACAGGACGAAACCGCCCTGATCCATAAAGTTTGATAAAGACAGCAGCCAGTTACTCGTTAACCAACTCGCTGGTAATAGAGAACCCGACAAAATATCCATTACGCGGCAGTCCCAACTTGTGAAACAACAGCGCTTGGTTCAATAGACTTCTCTGCCTGCTCAGCAACAAGGCCAATGCCCTGTTTCTCCAAAATATTACGAATGTTCTCTGACTGAGTACTCAGAATGTTGTGTGCCAATAGCAGTGGCATTGCAGCAACAAGGCCAAGTACCGTTGTAACAAGTGCCATCGAAATGCCGCCCGCCATTACTTTAGGGTCACCATTACCAAACTGTGTGATCACTTGGAATGTTTCTATCATGCCGGTTACGGTACCTAGCAAGCCAAGCATTGGTGCTAGAGCAGCTAGAAGCTTCAGCATTGATAAACCTTTCTCTAGGTGAGTTTGTTCATCCACTACCGCTTCTAAAAGTCGCAGTTCTAATGCTTCTACTGTTTGATTTTTCTCTTTGCTGTAAACCGCAAGAACACGACCCAGAGGGTTGTCTCCCGCTTGTTCAGGTTTTTTAAGTTGAGCGCGAATCTTCTGACGAGCGATAGCCAAAGAAATACCACGAACCAATGCGATGATTAAGCCAATTGCCAACAAGCCAAGAATAACTTTACCTACTAGGCCACCGGCTTGCAGACGATCAGCTAGGCTTGGTTCCAAAGCTAATTGTTCTAGCATGAATCCACGAGAAGGATCGACGACCACGTTAGACACTTCGCCATTAGCTAAAGTAGAAAGCGACGCCAGTGTTGGACCTTGTGAAGGCTGCTTCAAGTAAACTATTGCATCTTGATGTCTAGCATCCCACCATACGTAACCTGACTCAGCAACTAAGCCAATAGAACCCAGTCGATAAGCTTCTGCCTTTTCAGTGACCCCTTCACTATTAACTAGTGAAACTGTCGACTTGCTTATCTCTGAACTTGCTTGAATTTGCTCCATCATGCTCAACCAAAGACCTGTTAACTGGGGCATTGACGGTAATGATTTTGCGTCCACGATTTGATAAACAGTTTCTGTATACGCTGCGCGATCTACGTTAGTTACTGTATCCGTAAGCTCATGTTCAAGGTCTTTTGCATTTTGTCTTACAACGCCAAACAACTCACCTAAGCTACCTGTTTCTAAACGCAGTTTCTCTTCTAAACGAGCAAGCTTGTTTTCGTTATCACTGAATGTCTGAGTCAGAACATCGGTCGCACCTTGAATAGAGCTACGTTTAGCTTCAAGCTGTGCTTTGATCGCTTTGAGTTGTTGTTCTGTCTTTTTAAAGTCAGCTTCACGAATTACGTTATGAGACGCTTGCGTGCGACTCTCTGATTTTGCTTTGTTAACAAGCTGAGCTGTCGTGTCTGATGCAGAGAAAGCAGAAAATGAAATTGACGTAATGCAAAGCAATGCTGCTAATGGCTTTAAGTTCATTACTTAACCTCCGCAACAGTTAAAGAAACAGGTAAAGTAATTAAGCTTGGAGACGCTTGCTTATTAGCAATATCGTACGCTTTGTCCAACTCAGATTTCATCGAAGAATCCAACTCTTGCCATTGATCGCTATTTTGGTCCCAAGACCAATATTGGGTACCATTTAAGTTACGAGCGACCAGTGAAATGCGGCCAAGATGCAAAATATCAACTTCAAGCACTTTATCTTGACTTAACTCGACACGGCTTGAATAAGAACTTAGCTTAATACCGTAATCCACTTCAATTTGGTACGCCTCTAAAATACGGCGATATTTTTCAGCATCACTGACATCAGCACGAGTCATCATCGCTTTCAGCTTTTCAACGCGACGCAGACGGCTATTTGTCTTGAAAGGTAGATCGCTTTCAATAACTTCCCGGAGACCATCGATCATCTTGTACATTAAAGGCACAACACCTTGACGTGTTAGTTTGATTTCGTCGATCTGCCCTTCAATACTCTGCGCTTCTTGATCTTGGCTCTTAACCAATGCGGCAAGATGATCGTGATAGATTTCTAAATTTTTCACTTCTTCTTGCAGACGCTCAACCTCAGCTTGCAACAATAATGTTGCTTGTGAGCTTTTATCAATAACCTTTTGGCTCGAAGCCGACGCGTTATTGGTCTTGTTTTGAATTGATTGAGCTTGATCCAAGCTGTTTGCCATCGATGACGTTGCAACCAAACTGATGGCAAGTGCTAGGCTAGTTTTTAAAAGATTCATAATTGTAGTCATTTACTTTAGAAGAAGAACAAATGAGTTTTATTGATAAGCAGTCTCATTATCATTAAAAACCACTCGCATTGCTAGGGGTATTTTTACTAAATAGCAGAATCAAGAAAGGGGAAAGTCGAAACCTTCCCCTTAATATTTAAGCTGCCAATAGTACCCTACTAACAAATTAGTATTTTACCTGTAACGTAGCCATGTAGTTACGACCTTCGCCAACAACAACGCCGCGAGTGCTGCCACCTTCTAGGTAATCTGTATCGAATAAGTTCTCTACATTAAAGCGTGCAACAAAGTCTAAGTTTTCATCGTACTTAATCGTATGTGCAACACCAGCATCTACACGAGTGTAAGCGTCTTTCTTAAACGTGTTAGCACTTTCAGTGTAACGCTCACCTACGTGATACACACCTAGGTTTACATCAGTACCGTTGTTGAATGCGTAAGTAGACCAGATGCTTGCAGTAAATTCAGGAACGTCTGCTGGTGTTTTACCATTAAGAGCAGGGTCATTCTTATATTCAGCATCTAAGAACATTGTTGATGCACTTACAGAGAACGCATCCGTCACGTAGCCCGTCGCAGCTAGCTCCACACCAGTGTGAACTTGCTCACCCACCTGTGTAGTACGAGTATCTTTTGCATGAGATGCAGGAAGGTCTTCTGTAACTTGCATGTTCGTTTGTGTGATCTGGAATACTGCTCCTGATACGAATAAACGCTCATCAAACAGTTCCCACTTTGAGCCTAGCTCATAAAG
>NZ_JBFRSN010000434.1:0-8406 GCF_041473595.1 Vibrio sp. 10N.222.46.A1 | reverse complement strand
AATCTGAGTTCTCGGTTAACTTTAATCGCTACTTCAAAGAAGATTTAGAGCTTCTACAAACCTTTATCAACGATGAGTTGGTTGAAGTCGATGACAAAGAAATCCGCGTAACTTTGCGTGGCCGTTTGCTGATCCGTAACATCTGTATGTGTTTTGATAAATACCTACGTGCCAAGGCTCGCCAACAGCAATTCTCTCGCGTCATCTAATAACTCGATAGAGAATAGAAACATAAAAAATGCCAGCATCATGCTGGCATTTTTGTATCTGACTCATTCGGTTTCTGCCTGATTTAGGCGCGGCTCTCTTTGGTGCCCTGTTTAGCCTCTGCGTTTTATTCGACTTTGTTATTCGTTTTAAACTTGGCATTTAGCTTACTGCCTAGGTCGGTAGGCCATTGGTCAAACGGAACTGGACGGCTGTATAAGAAACCTTGAGCTAATGGGCATTGAAGCTGCTTGAGTAGTTCAGCTTGTTGTTGTGTTTCAACGCCTTCTGCCACCAAACTCACTTTGAAACCCTTGGTAATGTTGACGATGGCCGCGACGATGGAGCTGTCTAGGTTCTCTTTTTCCAACTTACTGACGAAGCTGCGATCGATCTTTAAGCAATCAAATGGCAGTTTGTGTAAGTAAGCCAGTGACGAATAGCCGGTACCAAAGTCATCAATTGCAATCGAGATGCCTAGTGCTTTTAGCGTCAGCATATTATCGATGATGGTTTGGTCATTGTCGACGATGCGTGATTCAGTGATCTCTAGCGTCAGGTTTTGGGCTGGTAATTTGGTGTCACGCAGCGTGGTTTTAACCAATTCAATAAATCCGCTTTCACTCAGTTGGTCGACAGATAAGTTAACGTGAATAGAGAAGTCTTTATTCCATTTTCCAGATTCAATCGCAATTGCGGTATCTCGACATGACTTGTGCAAAATCTGCTTACCAATGTCGTAGATCAATCCTGTTTCTTCTGCTAAAGGAATGAACTCCAAAGGTGAGATTATACCCTCGTCCGTTACCCAACGAGCCAAAGCCTCGGCACCTATGGTAGCTCCAGATTCAAGGTCGATTATAGGCTGATAGAAAGGCTCGAACTGCTGAAGATCAATTGCCTTGTTAAGACGTGCCAGCATCTTGGTACGATATCTCGATGCTTTGCCCATTTCTGGGTTGTAAATACTGACACTGGTTTTGTCTTGCTTTGCGTTGCTCAAGGCTATACTGCTGTTGCGTAGCAGCAGTGTAATGTCGTTGACGTTCGAGACATTCACGACCCCCATTGATACTTTGATGACCACGCTTTCTGATTCCATGGCAAATGGGGAGGTAAAGATTCGAAGTAAGCGACTCGTCAGTAGTTGAACGTCATCTATTTGATTGATGTTAGGAGCGTAAATCGCAAATTCATCCCCGCCAGTTCGAGCTAACAGGAAGTTCGATGGTAGCGTACCTCTTAAACGAGCGGCCGCAATGATAAGCAGTTGGTCACCATTGTAATGGCCGAGGCTATCATTAATATCTCGAAAGCGGTCAATACCAATTAAATAAAGTGTACCTTTTTCGTTTTCAGGGTTTTTCTTGGCTGTATCAATAAAGCCTTCACGACTATACAGTTTGGTTAATGAGTCATAGGTAAGTTGAGCCTGTAACGCCTGAAAAGAAGCCTTTAAATTGTTGGTCATTTCATTAAATGACGCAGTTAACATGCTAATTTCATAGATGTTGCCCGTTTTTGGCATGCTCGTCTCCCAGTCACCTTTGGCGAGGCGCTTTGCTGCCCCTGCAGTTGAAGTGATGGGTTGAGTTACGCGATTAAAGGCAATTAATCCAGCGATAATACCAATGCAACTGAGAGTTAGACCGAGTAACCAACTGTTTCTTTGGTTTTTTGGTAATTCACCAAGTAGGCTACTTTCTGGGATCGACATACCAATAATCCAAGTGATGCCGTACTCATCTTCATAAGGGGTAAGTTGATTGAAATATCGTTCGTTATCTAAATTAAAACTAAAGCGCTGCACATTTAAATCATCGATTAGATGAAACTTATCTACATAACGGGCACTTTCACGTATTACCGCGTTAGCACTCTCTGTTGCTAACAAGCGCTGGCCTTTGTCTGTTTGTCCTGTTCCCCAAGAGACCACGCTGCCTCCGCCCGAATGAGCGACTAAGCGCTGTTGCTTATCAATAATATAAACAGAGGCATCCGTTTTATCTTTGAGATCCTTGAGAAAAGCATTAAAGGTGTTGATCTTAATATCGCTGGCGAGGACACCTTTGAGCTCGTTATCACTATAGATAGGAGCGAGAGCCGATAAAGTGATCTCTTGTCGTTCATCTGCATTGGCATAAATTGATGACCATACAGCCTTGTTCTGTGTCACTACTGGAGTGTACCAAGGGCGAACTCTAGGGTCATAACCTGAAATTGTGGTTCGAATGTCTCCGCTAATCGTATTACCACGATAAATGACAAGTTTGCCTTGAGTTCGATCATCCCGAGCCATTAAAGTTAAGCCGCGGTTTGTTTCTTTTCGAAAGCCGACATAGTTACCATCTTCAGAACCAAAGCCGATTACATCAAGCTGAGGGATCGCTTGAAAATGCGCAGAAAACTTGTAAAGAATATAGTCTTGAACCTGACTAAGATTTCCCTCTTTATAAAGGTTGTGATAACCGATGTTATGACTTAGTGAAAGGTTAGCGTGAAATGGCTTTTCTAAAAAATCGGCAAGGCTTTGATGAACGTTATCAGTGAGTGATGTTAGTTGGCGCGCACTAATATCACTCACCATCTCCTTGTAGCTTTGCTTTTGAGTGAAAATCATTACGCCCATAGTGAAGAGAAATATCATCACGAATGGCAGAACCACTGCGGTTCTCAAGGTAATTTGTGTTTTCAAAGACATCTTTAGCTACAGTTTGGATAGATAGTGTACTGTAATTGTACCGATACTATTCAAAGCAAGCGACACTTTTTTAGCTTTAAAAAATATGTATCTAAAGGCATATATAGATCAGTACAACTCTTTGAGTTTACGAGTCAGGGTGTTTCTTCCCCATCCTAAAACTTTCGCTGCATCTTGTTTATGGCCATTAGTATGGTTGAGTGCGGCCTCTAATAATATACGTTCAAACTCGGGTAGAGCATAAGTCAGCAGCTCTTTTTCGCCGGAATCAAGCGCACTCTTGGCCCAATTAGCCAGCAGTTGTTGCCAATTACCATCAGTACCTTCGCTGATTACAACCTTCTCTTCCAACAACTCAGGTGGTAGATCCGAAGGGAGTATTTCGCTGCCGCTCGCCATTACAGTTAGCCAACGACAAATGTTCTCAAGCTGACGTACGTTACCCGGCCAATTGAGCTGATTGAGCTTCAGAATGGTCTCTGGGTGTAGTGTCTTCACTTCTACGCCAAGCTCTTCAGCGGCTGATGCTAGGAAGTGGTGAGTCAGCTTTTCAATGTCCTGTTTACGTTCGCGCAGTGCCGGAATATGGATTCGGATAACGTTGAGTCGATGGAAAAGGTCTTCACGGAAACCACCGTCATGTACTAAGCGCTCAAGATCTTGGTGGGTTGCGGCAACGATACGAACATCGACCTTAACCGCAGAATGTCCACCTACGCGATAAAACTGGCCATCAGACAGCACGCGCAGTAGTCGAGTCTGAATATCGAGTGGCATGTCGCCAATCTCATCAAGAAACAGAGTACCCCCGTTGGCTTGCTCGAAGCGTCCTTGGCGAACACTGTTAGCACCGGTAAAGGCGCCTTTTTCGTGGCCAAACAGTTCTGACTCGATGAGATCTTTGGGAATCGCAGCCATGTTCAGGGCGATAAAGGGCTTTTTCGCTCTTGGGCTGTGACGATGTAAGGCGTGTGCGACTAGTTCTTTGCCTGTACCTGATTCACCATTGATTAGCACGGAAATGGATGACCGAGACAAACGACCAATGGCGCGGAAGACTTCCTGCATCGCAGGCGCTTCGCCAATGATTTCTGGCGCGTTGGTGTCTTCTACTGCTTCACTCGCCTGTTCTCGCTTTTGCTCTTGGCTGTGGGCGATTGCTCGTTCTACTAAAGTCAGTGTCTCATCGATATCGAACGGCTTAGGCAGATACTCAAAAGCGCCTTTTTGATAAGCATTGACCGCAGCATCAAGGTCTGAGTGCGCGGTCATAATGATCACTGGCAGGTCGGGAGAGCGTTGATGAACCTGATGCAAAAGCTCAATACCGTCAATGCCGGGCATGCGAATGTCGGACACCAAAACGTCTGGTGTCTCGCGCTCAAGAGCAAGTAATACGCTCTCTGCATCAGCAAATGTTTCACACTTTATATCCGCAGATGAAAGTGTTTTCTCTACTACCCAGCGGATAGAGCTGTCGTCATCGACGACCCAAACGTATCCCTTACTCATAATTCAAATCCTTTGCAGCCAAATCTATTGTGATAATCATTGTTGTTTTTATTGTTCGGTATTCAGTGTTGCCAATGAAACGTTGTTTCCAGTGGGAGACACAGCTTTGCTTATATCGGCAAATAAATCGTGAATGTGGTGTTGCCCGGCCAGCTTTCAACATCAATTTTCCCATTGTGTTGATCGATCAGGTTTTGAGATATCGATAGCCCTAGCCCTGTACCTCCTTCTCGTCCGCTGACCATTGGGTAAAACAGGGTGTCTTTCAATTCATCGGGGATACCCGGGCCGTTGTCGCAGATCTCAATGCGAGCGGCGAGTTTGTGTCGCTGACCATGAATGTTTGCTTGATGCACCGTTCTGGTGCGAATGGTGATTTTTCCTGATTCTTGAGCCTTCAGAATCTGAGCTGCGTTGCTCACTATATTGAGCATGGCTTGTTCTACCTGTGCTGAATCCATCAAGATGTCCGGTAGGCTCGGGTCGTAGTCTCGTTCGATGACGAGTGTTGAACCTGATTCTAGCTCGACGAGTTGCCTTACTTTTTCAAGTATTTGGTGAAGGTTCTCTTCCGATTTGGTCCCCGGTTTCTGTGGGCCAAGCAGGCGATCGACCAAAGCTCTCAGGCGGTCGGCTTGCTCAATAATGATCTGCGTATATTCATTAAGGGACTGATCAGGGAGCATTTTACCAAGTAGCTGCGCGGCTCCTCTTAATCCGCCCAATGGATTCTTAATCTCATGGGCTAATCCACGCACCAATAGTTTAGCCGCTTGTTGTTGTGCGTGTTGGTTGAGCTCTTGGCTGAGGCGTCTTTGTTGGTCTATCTTGCGCATCTCAACCAATAACAGCGTTTCTCGCTGCCAAGAGATTGGGCTCACTGTTACCTCAAGCATTAGTGGGCGGTTATCAACCACAAAGGTAACGTCGCTGTCTGTGATGCTTTGGCCACTTTGTAGCGGTTGAGTCAACAGCGCTAAATCCAGTGAGGCGTGCTGGATAAGTTGGCTCAGAGGGTGATCAACGATACGTCGTGCACTTTGCGAAAAGAGTTGTTCAGCCGCCGGGTTGGCGTATCGGACATACAGTTGCTCATCGAGCATCAATGTTGAGGTCACCATATTGTCGAGAATGGCGCTGGAAAGATGATGTGTATCTATGCTGTCGCTTTTGGCTGATCGATTCACTATTTCGTCCTTGAACTGGTGTTTTTCTCACTGCACCAAATTGGTGCGAAGCTAAGTTCAAGTATGGCGCATATCAACCAGAAGCTAAAGATAATTCATTAGAGTCGCTGAAAGCTGCTTCGATCAGGTGAAAAGTAGAGGTAATTTGGCCTCTTTTAACACATTGGCTTACTTGAGCGTCGCTCGATGTAAATACACGGTGACTGGACTAGTAGATGCAATAAGCTTGCCGCTTCTATGTGCTTGAATTGCAATGGTGTGAGTGCCTCGATCGATACCTTTCAATTCCCAATTAGGTTGGGTTTGTGGAGCGCCATAACGACGACCATCGAGCATCAATTGCAACTGCTCTCCAATACCAAGCTTGCGGTTGAGTTCTATTTTTATTGGGATTAAGCCACGGTTGCTGCGGATGGTTTGATCATGAACTGGAGTCAGCATGCTGAGGGCTAACTGAGCGGGTACCTCTCGTTTCGTGTTATCCGTTTTTTCCTGAGCTTGAACTGGTGTTGCCATTTTAGTTGTAGAGGGATCTGCAGCGTCAACAGGCGTTGAAGCCTCAAATTTAGGAGCAGGCGCGGAAGCTTGTACGTCAGGTAGGCGCAGAGCCTCCGCACCTTGATCGGTAGGGGTATCACTAAAGTGAAGCACACCATCCTCATCTTCCCAGGTGTACACCGTTTGAGCAGAGCACGAGAATGCGACTGTTAATCCGATTAGGAACAGTATGTTTTTCATATCGTTAGCCTCTTTTCACCGTTAGGTGTTTTCACGTTTGACGTTAGTTTTGTTATTGATTTTATTGTATTTATAGCAACAGCCTCTGAGGGCTTTTGTTTAAGATATGGTACGAGGAAGCTGGGGGAGGGAGAATAGAAAAAAGGCCCGCCTGCGAGGCGAGCCTAATATTTTTTAGTGCTTCTTACATGTTGCAATAGCTTTTATTGCAGTAAGAATTACATGCTAACCGACTAAGGATTAAACTGAGTAGTACAGTTCAAACTCAAGTGGGTGTGTAGCCATGTTCACGCGCTGTACGTCATCAGATTTCAGAGTGATGTAAGAATCGATGAAGTCGTCAGAGAATACGCCACCAGCAGTTAGGAACTCACGGTCTTCGTTAAGTGCTGCTAGAGCACCTTGTAGAGATTCTGCAACTGTTGGGATTTCAGCTGCTTCTTCTGCAGGAAGGTCGTATAGATCTTTATCCATAGCTTCGCCAGGGTGGATCTTGTTCTTAATACCGTCAAGGCCAGCCATAAGCATTGCTGAGTAGCATAGGTATGGGTTAGCTGCTGGGTCACCAAAACGTAGCTCGATACGACGTGCTTTCGGGCTTGGTACTACTGGGATACGGATGGAAGCAGAACGGTTACGTGCTGAGTAAGCAAGCATTACAGGTGCTTCGAAACCAGGTACAAGACGCTTGTATGAGTTCGTTGATGGGTTAGCAAATGCGTTGATTGCGCGAGCGTGCTTGATTACACCACCGATGTAGTAAAGAGCCATTTCAGATAGGCCGCCGTACTTATCACCAGCAAACAAGTTTTGTCCATCTTTGTTCAATGACATGTGAACGTGCATGCCAGAACCGTTGTCACCAACTAGTGGCTTAGGCATGAATGTCGCTGTTTTGCCAAATGCGTGCGCAACGTTGTGTACAACGTACTTGTAGATTTGAGTCTCATCCGCTTTTGTTGTTAGCGTGTTGAAGCGAGTTGCGATTTCGTTTTGACCCGCAGTTGCAACTTCGTGGTGGTGAGCTTCAACAACTAGGCCCATCTCTTCCATTACTAGACACATTGCTGAACGGATATCTTGAGATGAATCGACAGGAGCTACTGGGAAGTAACCGCCTTTAACGCCAGGACGGTGACCTTTGTTACCGCCTTCGATGTCAGAACCTGTGTTCCAAGCGGCTTCTACATCATCAATCTTGAAGAAAGAACCAGACATGTCGTTTGAGAACTTAACGTCATCGAATAGGAAGAATTCTGGCTCTGGACCCACTAGAACTGTGTCTGCGATACCCGTAGAACGTAGGTATTCTTCAGAACGTTTAGCGATAGAGCGTGGGTCACGGTCGTAGCCTTGCATTGTTGCAGGCTCAAGGATGTCACAACGGATGTTTAGCGTTGCATCTTCTGTGAATGGGTCCAGTACAGCAGAAGCTGCGTCTGGCATCATTACCATGTCAGATTCATTAATGCCTTTCCACCCAGCTACTGAAGAGCCGTCAAACATTTTGCCTTCTTCGAAGAAGTCTGCATCAACTTGGTGAGAAGGAATAGAGATGTGCTGCTCTTTACCTTTTGTATCAGTAAAACGTAAGTCGATAAATTTAACTTCGTTCTCTTGGATCAGGGATAGTACATTTTCTACTGACATCTTGGATAACCTCCAGTGTTATTAATTCGGTATTAGCTCGATTCGGTTGAAACCAGCATTGATTAATGTCTATACGTGCATTAATCGATGCTGATTTATCTATAGCCAAAAACGTGCCAAAAAAATTATTCCATTAATTTCAATGATTTACTTGTTTTCTTTATTTGCGAACTCTGACTTTTGCACCAAAATGATCTTTGATTGCACGGTATTGGTGCAACTGTTTATCTGTGCACCAATATGAGACATAAGCGAACACCATTCAGCAATGAATTGCCTAAGTTGTCAATCCACTTTTGTTATTTTACCTGAGATTTGGTTGCCCACTTCGCGGGTGATACTTTTCGATAACCCTACGAATTAGTCGACTAGACACTGTACGGAACCAAAGTTAAGCGGATATGAATCGCT